>JAEEUY010000006.1 GCA_016290715.1 Bacteroidales bacterium | reverse complement strand
CTTAAAATGCTGAATTTTCACCCCGGCAGCCACCTGAAGATGATTTCTATTGAACAATGTCTGGATCGCATCGCTGAAAGTATCAACCTCGCTTTAGACCAAACGGAAGGGGTTACCGCAGTCATTGAAAACACCGCCGGCCAAGGCAGCAATGTTGGATTTAGTTTCCAACATATTGCTCACATTATCAGCAAAATTGAAGACAAGACAAGAGTGGGTGTGTGCATTGATACCTGTCATACCTACTCCGCAGGATATGATCTGAAAACGGAGAGTGGCTATCAAGACACATGGCAAGAATTTGACCAAGTAATTGGTTTGGACTACCTAAAAGCGATTCACTTGAATGACACCAAAAAAGAGTTAGGCAGCCGCGTTGACCGCCACGACAGCATTGGTAAAGGATTATTGGGCATCGGATTTTTTGAAAGAATCATGAAAGATCCCCGTTTCAACCATATCCCATTCATCTTGGAGACCCCTGACGAATCGCTTTGGGCAGAAGAAATCAGGATGCTCCAATCGTGGTCGCAAGAAACAGAATAACTGCTACTCTTAGTACAAAAAAAATTTTTTTTGAGTGCAAAAAATAACGGTAATTATCGTTATATTTGCGCTCATTTTTAAAATAACCCATTATGAAAAGAACCTCTATCTTGATTCTTATTATCACATTCATTTTCAATTGTTTAGGACAAACAACTGCCGTTACTCCGGATTTACAGGGAATCGCTCAAATTAGAAATAAAGGGAAAGTCTTGATGATTCGCGACGCATACCAGATTCCTGTTCAAGATTTTTTCGCCAAATATCACGTCCAATTTGGCTTAACCTCTGCCGATGACATGGTCTTAAAAGAGGAAATTGTCAAAATCAACGGAAATAAGGATTACCGTTATCAACAGCATTTTCATGGAATCCCTGTGGAAGGGGCGACACTCATATTGCATGAAAACAATGGAAAAATTGTTTCTTGCAATGGGTCTATCGTAAACAACTTCCATCGTCCGTTCACCCCTGTAGTGGATGCTGAAAACGCAGTTCAAACAGCCATCAACAACACTCCAGCCAAAACATACGCATGGGAAGTTGCTGTTTTGGAACAAGATATCAAAACACAACATCAAAATGAAAAAGCGACCTACTACCCTACTCCCAAATTGATATTTTTTGATCCAGATTATTCATATAATGCTCAAAATTACAGACTTACGTATGCCATTGATATCTTGTCCGTGGAACCTTTCAACCGTCAGATTGTTTATGTGGATGCCACTACAGGAGCTGTAACAAAAATTGTAAAAAAAAATCAGCGTATCAATGTAGAAGTGCAAGCCGAAACCCGTTATGATGGCATTCGCACTATCACTGTCGATTCTGTCGCACCAACACAATTTTATCTGCGTGAAATCGGTCGTGGCGCAGGCGATGGCATTCTCACCCGCACTTTGAACAACACAGGCAACCTGTTTATGATGGATACCAATGAAGCAAGCGACATTATTGAAAATGACAACTACTTCAATAGAGACCGCGTAGCTAACAGTGCTCACTATGGCGCAGAAAAAACTTACGACTATTATTTCCAGAAATTCAACCGCAACAGCGTTGATAATCAAGGAATGCGCCTGACAAGCTATGTCCATTATGGCACCAATATTGATAATGCGGGATGGGCACAAAATGCGATGTTTTATGGAGATGGATCCAATGGTTATGAATTCACTTTCTTGACAGTTTGCGGGCATGAAATCACACATGGCGTAACAGAAAACACAGCCAATCTGGTTTACGAAGATGAATCGGGTGCACTGAATGAAAGTTTCAGTGATATGTTAGGGGTGATGATTGCTTATTATGCTTCCGACACCTTGAAATGGACTATCGGAGATGAGATCCAGCAAACATTCCGTGATATGTCGAATCCCAAAGCCTACGAAAATCCAGATACATACAAAGGAACATATTGGGTATCAGATGGTTCTGATAACGGCGGCGTACATACCAACAGTGGTGTGGGGAATTATTGGTTCTATTTGTTGTGTCAAGGTGGAGAGGGCATTAACGACAATGGCACCTACTACCATGTTGAACCGATAGGTACCACTATGGCAGAAAATATCGCCTATACAACACTTACCTCTTACTTGATAGAAACTTCTGATTATCATGATATTTACGAATACTCAATCATGGCAGCAGAAGAGTTGTACGGAAATTGTTCGCAAGCGGTACAAACGGTTTCCGATGCATGGAATGCCGTCGGCGTGGGACGCAACTTCTCAGACACAACCGTTTTTCTTAACTCCGTGCTATCCCCTGCCACCGATTGCGCCCTTGGAAACGAAGAAACTGTTACTATTGAATTGGCATACAATAGTTGCAATCAAATTCTTCCTGCCGGTACAAATATCCTGATTCGCACGGTTGTTGACCAACAAACAGAATTGTTGGATACCATTGTACTGGAAAATGATATTCAACCGGGCAGCAGTTTTACTGTTACATTGCATAACACTGTAGATGTATCCACTTCAGGGACTCACAACCTGAGTATTTGGGTTAAACCTTCGTTCACTGTAAATTATACGGATAGCATTATGCAATATCAGTTCACCAATTTGGTTTATCAAAATACAGATCTGCAATTAGTAAAAATCACCTCCCCTGTATCTTCTTGCACTTTGGATGAAAATACGACCGTTTCCTGCGAGATCGCTTTCAATATTTGCGACTCTATAGCGGCCGGAACCTCTTTCACTGTTGCCTATTTGCTGGACAATAATGGGGACACCATCCGTGAAACGTGCCGCTTGGACCAAACCGTTACCCCACAAGACACCATCCAGTTCACCTTTGCCACCCCTGCCGATTTCACCCTGATAAGCCGCCACTCCCTAAAAGTATTTGTAGAAATGGATGGCGATATGAATAGCTCTAACAATCAAAAAAGCAGTAATATATACCGCCCACGCCGTTTGAATGAAGTGAATACGCTCACCTTCAACGAAAGCAATCAAAGTGATTTCTACTATCTTGAAAAAGAAGCAAATGCTACTGCTAAAGTGGCTACATTAAGTGGCTATAATGATGGGAAACTATTACAAATGAGTGGTGGTGAAATTATGAATTATTATGACCAATTGGAATTTCCTGAAACAGAAGATGAATTATGGGAAGCCAATCCTAGTTTAAATGCTCGTGCTGTATTTTGCGCCGATGCTACTGATCTTGCCAATTTTGCCATCAGTTTTGATTTGAAACAAACCTCTGGTAAGGATTTCTACGAATATCTTTTAGGAACCACAACAGATGAATTTAATTTATTATATACCAGTATGATGCGTATTTTAGTTGATGGTGAACAAGTTAGCGATAACTATTTCCCCCACACCGCTTCTTCAGATCAGTTTACTAATCATACGGTTGACCTGAATGACTATCGAGGAGATCTTCACACCATTACCATTGAATCGAAATGTTTATCCGACGACCTCCTCTTTTTCCAATGCGACCACGTATATGTTGACAATATTTCTATCATGACCAATACAGGAGTCAATGATTTAACTCCAACTTCCACAGTTATTTCACTCTATCCTAATCCGACGAATCAGAATTGCTACTTACAAATTGATAACCAACTTATTACAGATCAGCTACTTCAATACAGAATTTATGATGTTTGCGGGAAAAAGTTATGCGAAAAAAATATCAGCGAAGATGTGATGAAAATAGACTTATCCAATTATCGGGCAGGCATTTACGTTCTGGAAGTTATCCATGGAAATAAAGTTTTAGACACGAAAAAAATCATTAAAACCGCTGAATAGATGGCTTTACATATTGATGTAGAAGCAGTTATAGCCCAGAAAAGCCCCAAATGGCATCGACGCATTCCCAAATGGGTGTTCCGCTGGCTTGCCAAAACCATCCATCAAGATGAGATGAATGAGTTTTTGTTACACCATAGTGATGAACCACCTATTGACTTCGTTCGCAATGTGATACAAATGTTAGGAGCAGAGGTTGAAGTGAAAAATACAGACAATCTTCCTAAAGACGGACGCTACATTGTGGTATCCAACCACCCGCTTGGCGGATTGGATGGTCTTTTCTATGTTTATGTGCTAAGTCAATTCAGAACCGACATCAAGTTCCCTGTAAATGATCTGTTGATGAATGTAAAGCCCCTTGAAAGTTTGTTCATTCCTATCAATAAGCACGGCGGGCTATCACACAAAGCCATTGATGATTTGAACAGCACCTTCGCTTCCGACGAAGCCCTTGTCTATTTCCCTGCAGGACTTTGTTCCCGCAAATTTAAAGACGGCATCAAGGATTTGGAATGGAAAAGCACGATTGTTCATAAAGCACAACAATTCCAAAGAGATATCATTCCTGCCTATTTCGACGGTAAAAACAGCAACTTCTTCTATCGTTTGGCAAACATCCGCAAAAAATTAGGCATCAAGTTTAACATTGAAATGCTCTATCTTCCAGATGAAATGTATAAACAAAAGGGAAAAAAATTCACCATTACATTTGGACGACCAATTCCTTATCAAACATTCACGAAAGAAAAGTCAAGATCAGAATGGACAAACTGGTTAAGAGAGCAGACTTATAATTTAAGCAAAAACGACTAATGGTCATGGAAAAAATCATAGATCCGATTCCGCGAGAGAAAATTTTAGCAGAATTGACCGAAGATAAATTTCTCCGCAAAACAAATGCCATCAATAATGACATTTATATTATTGATGCGAACAATTCTCCTAATATCATGTTGGAAATCGGGAGACTGCGAGAAGTCACTTTTCGCGCGGCCAGTGGTGGAACCGGGAAATCGGTGGATATCGATGAGTTTGATACCGGTGATACCCCCTTCAAACAACTGATTGTATGGAATGCTGAAGAACAAGAAATTATAAGTTCCTATCGTTTTATTCTGGGTAAGGATGTCCCTTTGGACCAAAACGGATACCCCCACACCCCCACTTCTGAACTGTTCGAATTTTCACAAAGATTTATCGAAAACGAATGGCAGAAAACAATAGAGCTAGGCAGAAGTTTTGTCCAGCCTAAATATCAGGCCACCAACAATATGCGGATAGGTCTCTTTTCTTTAGACAATATGTGGGACGGATTAGGCACGCTTATCGTTGACTATCCCGAAATGGAATACTTTTTTGGGAAAATGACGATGTACAATACTTACAATAGAATCGCCAGAAATATGATTTTCAATTACTTAAACAAGCATTTCAAAGGCGATGAAACTTTGGTGAAACCTTTTAACCCCACCCATCACATTCGTCATACGCGCAAAGCGAATGCCCAGATCTTATCGGGCAATACGTTAGCTGAAGATTTCAAATTGCTCAACCAAGGCATCCGCAATATCAAAACCTCCATTCCACCCCTTATTAAAGCATATATGACTCTGTCATCAACGATGCAATATTTTGGTGCTTCCGCCAATCCTGGCTTTGGCGAAGTGGAGGAAATCGCCATTTTAGTTACTATCAAAGATATTTACGAACAGATTTTCAACCGACATGTAAAAACCTACAAAAACCAAGAATAGCTGTGATTATTAAAAACATATCTTTTTTACAATGTGTGGCTGATTGGCGAAAGTGTCCTTCACCAACACTCCCCGAATATGCTTTTATTGGGCGGTCTAATGTCGGCAAGTCCTCTCTGATCAACATGCTTGCCAATAATGATTCTTTAGCGAAAACCTCCTCCAAGCCTGGCAAAACACAAACAATCAACCATTATCTTGTAGATAACAGCTGGTACTTGGTGGATTTGCCGGGGTATGGTTATGCCACAATCTCTAAAACCATGAGAGAAAAATGGGCCGCCATGATCCGCAATTACCTCCTTCACCGTGAAAACCTGCAACTTGTATTCGTACTCATTGACTCCCGTTTAGAACCACAAAAAATTGATATTGAATTTATTAACAAATTAGGGGAAGATGGTGTCCCTTTCGCTGTCATCTACACCAAAAGCGACAAAATTTCGTCAACAAAAGCAAAACAAAATATCGAAAAGTTCAGAAAAAGATTGTTGGAATATTGGGAAGAATTGCCCCCCGATTTTCTTTCCTCCGCTAAAAATAAAATTGGGAAAGAAGAGATTTGTAATTACATTGAAGAAATTAATAATCAATATACTAAATAATTATGAAAAAAATTATTCTGATATGCTCCATGATAGCTATCTTTGCAACAAACTGCAAAACAAATGAAAAAAATGCGGATTCCAACGACAAGCCGCTACAAGGAACAACTTGGCAACTAACCCACTTATATTGCGAAGAGATAGATGCCCCGATAATAACACCCACCCTGATTTTTAATGAAGACGGCGGACTTTCCGGCGAACTTGGTTGTAATACTTTTTTTGGAAATTATAACGTTCATAAAGATCGCATTACCTTGAACTATATGGGGTCCACCAAAAAATTATGCAACCATATGGAGTTAGAAAAAAAATATGCTACCGCATTAAAAGACAACATCACTCAATACGTAATTGTCAATAACATACTTGTCCTCAAATCAAAAAACAAAGAAGTAATGCGTTTTAAAGCGCAATAACCATAACATTACATATTATGACTACGGAAGAAATTATTCGGCAAAGCATTCTGGAAGATGTTGGCGAGGGGGATCATTCATCGCTTTCATGTATTGACGAATCGCACCAAGGGACAATGCAACTTCTTGTAAAACAAGATGGTATATTAGCAGGAGTAGAAGTTGCAAAGCAAATCCTCAAGATTATCAATCCGCAAATCCAGATGGAGCAGTTCATGAAGGATGGCGATAAAATCAAAAAAGGAGATATTGTCTTCATTATCCGTGGTTCAGTGCAAAGCATGCTTACAGCAGAAAGAACCGTGCTGAACTTTATGCAGCGGATGAGTGGCATTGCCACGTCGGCACATCACTATGTCGCCCTATTGGAAGGCACCAAGACAAAAGTATTGGACACACGCAAAACGACTCCCAATATGCGCTATTTTGAGAAATATGCTGTAAAGGTGGGCGGTGCTGAAAATCACCGCTTTGGATTGTATGATATGATTATGCTGAAAGACAATCATATTGATTTCGCCGGCGGTATCGAAAAAGCCATTGATAGCGCACGCAACTACATAAAAAAGAATAATCTAAATATCAAAATTGAAATTGAAACACGCTCCATTGAAGATGTAAAACGTGTTCTGGCTCACGGCGGAGTGGACCGAATCATGTTGGATAATTTCTCTGTTGAACAAACCAAAGAAGCTGTGCAACTGATTAATGGCCAATATGAAACAGAATCTTCAGGTGGAATAACCGAAGATACTATCCGCTTGTATGCCAATACCGGCGTCGATTTTATTTCTGTAGGAGCATTAACACATCATATTCAAAGTTTGGATTTGAGTCTAAAATTCTGTAAAAATTTATGAAAATCACACTGAAAAAACCTGTAAAGGTTATCTTGATTATTTTTAGCAGCTTTATAGCTCTTTTTTTGCTCATAAGCATCCTTATTTCGCCTATTGCCCATTGGTATATCGAAAAAAACAGCAAAAAAATATGCCACCGTACAGTTACAATGGATAAATTGCGCATCAACCTGTTCAATGGCTCAGTGGATATCAAAGGATTTAAAGCATTGGAAGAAAATGATAATGATACCTTTTTGACTTTCAATGAATTATACGTTAATGCCAATTTGTGGAAATTAATCGGAAAAACCGTTCGCCTTACTGAAATCACATTAGATACTCCCAACGTAGCCATTATCCAAAACGGGAAACGCTTTAACTTTTCCGACATTATTGATTTCTACAAACCTGATAAAAAGAAGAAAAAAGAGAAAAAAAAGAGCGTTTGGACCATTGATTTGCAAAATATCACCCTCTCTTCGGGAGAAGTGGTCTATCGCGACGCAAAAGTAGGCAGCTGTTTTGACCTTAAACAATTAGCCATCGCAATCCCCCAAATCCATTTTAGTAACCAGAAAACGGATGTCGGCTTGGATTTGGAATTTGCGAATGGCGGGAATCTTGCACTCAAACTCCTCTATTCCATTGAGAAAAACAGCTATGATTTACACATTGACCTTAAAAAGTTTGACATCTCATCCATTCACCCATACCTTCAACAGTTTTTAAATATATCCCAACTCAAAGGAAGACTGAGCACAAACTTGAATCTACACGGGAATCTCAATCATATTTTGGAAATTACGGGCAACGGGAACGTTAACCTGACCCAATTTTCTGCCACACTTTCCAATGAACAACCATTAGGAAATATTGATAACCTGCAGGTTAATATTGAAAATATTGATACCAAAAACAACATATACCACATCAGCGAAGTTAAATCAGAAGGCATTCATGCCCAATTTGGGATTTCAGAAAATGGCAATACCTACAAAAATCTGCTGGTTGAACGGAAAAAAGACACCCTTTCCACAACAGAACCTGATACCAGCAGAAATACGAGAAATACCGTTCAACTGCTCATTGACAAGATTTCAATACAAAATTCTGACGTGGAATTTGTAGATCAAACGATTAACGAACCTGTCCACATCCCTATCACAAACATCAATTTGGATGTTCAACATTTTTCATTGTCAGAACCCATCCAAGCGCAGTTGAAAGCACTCATTGCGGAAACAGGACAATTAAATGTGGATTACGGCGGCTCTCTTCAAAATTTATCAAATCTGAAACTGAATGTGTATTTATCTAATTTCAAACTAAATACAATTTCCCCATACAGCATTCATCACCTGGCCTATCCTATCAGCGACGGCCTTCTATCCTTCGTTAGCACTACCCAAATTGACAATAACCAATTAGATAGCAAAAACAAGGTGGAGATTTATAACTGCGTGGTTGACAAAAAACTAAAAGGTGTGAAAAGTGAACACAATATTCCTTTGCGTGCGGCAGTCTTTGTGCTGACGGACAGAAAGGGAAAGATCAGCATTGACCTACCCGTTTCAGGAGACATCACCTCTCCCACCTTTTCTTATCGCAAGATTATCTGGAAGACATTTTGCAACCTGATTGTGAAAGTTGCCGCCGCCCCTATTGATATGATGGCGAAAGCATTGGGCGTTGAACCGGATATTTTTGCAGACATAGAATACGAAATACACCCCCAAGGATTGGGCAGCGAATATAACGACAGATTAAATAAAATTGCGGACGAATTGAAAACGAGACCAGATGTTATCCTTACCATGCAGCAATCTTTGGATATGGAAGAAAATATCAGAGAATATGCCCTTTTTGATGTAAAATGTGCCTATTACAAATCCCACAATAATATAACTAACTTATCCATAGAAGATTATGAAAATATCAGCAACATAAAAAACAACGCCTCCGATTTTGTCAAATTTGTCAACAAACAAACCGGCAAGAATGTGCAAAGCGATGACATCTATGACAAATGTCTATCTTTGGTTGATACCAATCAAATGGAAGCACAAGTCAAAAGCAATATTGAAAGACGAAATAATATGTTAATCAAGCATTTTACCACGCAAAATATTCCGATGTCGCAATTGGAAATATTACCTTTAGGACATAAAAAAACAAGCAAAGGCAAAACATTGTTATCATTTGGAATGAAAATAAGTGAAGAATAAATCTTAGTAAAAACAAATTTTTTCAACTAAAGAATCATATCAAAAAAATATGGAACTTTGCAACCGCTAATTTGAAAGGAAAACATTATGTTTCGTTTTGAAAACCAATCAGTTTTATATTTTCTAATACTCATCGCAGTTTTCATTGTCT
>JAEEUY010000082.1 GCA_016290715.1 Bacteroidales bacterium | reverse complement strand
TGATGTCATTCATAAGATCGTCGGCATCCTTTTTGTATCCTTGTGCTTGAAGATACGATTTGGTTCCCTCTGCAAGTTCCGAATCAGGGAAAAGGTGCACCAGTTCGCGATACTCGCTTTCAGCATCATTTGGGCGTTTCATGTTTTCGTAGATAGTGCCTTTGTACCAATAGCAATAGTCAAGATGGGGAAAGTTAGGATATTGTTTGATTAACGAATTAAAAATATTTATTGCATTGGTATAAAGCTCATTACGGAGAATATCATCGGCAGTAGCTCCTGCGATCTTCATCTCAAAAATGCCAGCAAAAAAAATATATTTGCTTGCTAACGAATCGTTTGGGTTCGCTTCGGTGTAACTTAATGCCCGATGAACATAATCCTGCATTAAAGAAATATCCATCTCTCCGATATTCATCAGAGAATCAGCATTTTTGTACATCTTTTGTAATTGTTCCCCTTCAGAAAGCGGTGCTGACTCTTCGATAGGGAAGCTGCTGTCTTCAACAACGGTTGGCTCTTGTTTTTTGTGGCATGCGCACAGAACAAGACAAGATAGAAGAACGAGAAGAGAATATCTCATTTTTAATGGTTTTTGATTTTATAGCTTGGTTTGGTTTTGCCGGAAGCGATATCCGAAAGTTTCCGTTTGAGAATCATTTTCTTCAACGAGGTCAGATGGTCTGTAAAAACAGTTCCTTCAAGATGGTCGTATTCGTGCTGGATAATGCGTGCGACGCCCCCCGAAATGGTCTCTTTATGGTGGTTCAGCTTTTCGTCCCAGTATTCTATTTCAATTGTTGAAGGGCGCAAAACTTCTTCATTGATTCCTGGCAAACTCAAACACCCTTCACTGAAAGGGACTTCTTCACCGTAACGTTGGAGGATGGTGGGGTTGATAAAAGCTTGTTTGCGAGGTTCTTCCTCAGGGTATAATTCCTTGAATGGCTCGGAGTCAATGACAAAAATCCGTAATGATTTCCCTACCTGGGGGGCAGCAATCCCAACACCATTGGAGTGATACATGGTTTCAAACATATCGGCGATGAGTTGTAACAAATCTTCCGCTTTTAAATCAACATCTTGGGCTTTTCTTCTTAATACGGGATGTCCGTAAACGCAAATAGGTAAAATCATAAGGAAAAATTATTTCTATCAGTTTGTATATCAATTTGTTGTAAATAAGTTTGCAAGATAATTGTAGCACTAATCCTATCGACCAATGCTTTATCCTGACGCGCTTTTTTCTTTAAGCCAGCGTCTATCATTGTTTGGAATGCCATACGCGAGGTAAAACGCTCGTCTATTCGTACTAATTGAATATGCGGAAAGGCTTTTCTTATCCGGTTGACGAAAGGCTCAATATAGCGCGTGGAATCGGAAGGAGTGTTGTCGAGTTTGCGCGGTTCGCCTACGACAATGGTCTCCACATTCTCTTTGTCAAGATAGTTCTTCAAATAGTCAAAAGCTTGCGTAACATGTACTGTTTCTAAGGCTGTCGCACATATTTTTAGCTCGTCGGTAACTGCAAAACCGACCCGTTTTTGTCCATAATCTATTGCAATAATTCGTGCCATATTTAGAGCGCAAATTTCAGCATTTTTTCCCAATTTCTGACGAAAAAAAACAAAAAAATGTTTTTTTAAAAAAAGTAAAAGAGATTTAGAATAATCCAAATTTTCTTGTACATTTGCAAATTAGTTTAAAAAGATGATTTTCTATTGTAAATAATTAATAATAAGAATAATATAAAATTTTTAGTATGAAAAAAATCACAAACAATACGCTTTTTGGGCGTTTAACAATGATTTTGAATCTGTTGGTCGGTGTATTTATGGTTATTTCTGTTGTTGCATTGCTGCGTTTTGACAAGATTAATACGCAACTTCAAAATGCCAAGCCGGGATACAATAATATGTTGGATTCTTTGAAAAGAGTTGAGCAGGTTATTGGGGATTTTGACAAGAAAATTGCTAATTCCCAAGAGCAGATGGATAATTTAACAACTAAGATTGAAGAGGAACAAACTGCATATCAATTAACTGTAAAAGATAAAAAAGCAGATGCGAAAGCAAAAGAAGAAGCCAAAGGTCAATTGGAATTTAACCAGAACCAGCTTAAAAGTTTTGAAGAAGCCATTAAAACGGATTCAGAACAACGCAAATTGGCCCAAGACACGTTGGCTATGTTCCAAAGAGAAACACAACCTGTAATTGATAATTATAAGCAATTGGAACAAGAGGTTGAAGGACCTCGGGCATTGATGAATACGTTTGTGATGATTACTATCTGCCTATTCCTCTGCAAAGTTGTTATGTTTGCTTATTGGTCATTCTTGAACATGAAGAACTTGCGTGTTTTGGCTCCTTGGATGAAAAAAAGTACTTCTCCATGGTTGGCCATTGCCGCGTGGTTCATTCCTATTTATAATTTAGGGAAACCTTGCTCTATCTTCTATGAGATGTGGGATGAAACCAAATATGTGTTAAAAGACAAAGGTATCATTTCTGAGTTGAATGATGATTCACAAATGGAAATGGTCGGTGCTTGGTGGGGACTTTACCTTGTGGCCAAATGTTTGATTCCTCTTGTTATAGGCGGACTTTTCATCGGATTGAATTTCTGGCTGCTTCCTATCTGTTTCGGCGATACTGTTAATATTGGTACTTTCTTTGGTGCCAAAGGGTTGTTCCTCTACTTCAATCATACGTTGATTGCAGTATTGGCAATCGTTATTTGGTTGGCCTACGTTTTGTATGAATCTTATTTGGTTTATTCTTACAATAAGATGAATAAGATGTTGGTTGACAATGTGAAAGAAGTTGAATAGAATGTTTTAATATCCTAAAAAAAGCCATCATAAAGATGGCTTTTTTTATTTGTTGTTGGCAGCTTTGCAGGCTTTTACCAACCTAATTTGAGTATAACTGACATTCCCTTCCAAACTGTCGAAAATATCGGATGTCTTAATACCAGGGAGGTCAAGCATTTCCCAAATTGCGTCTTGCCACTCTTTTTCAACAAAGTCGGAAAGCGGCAGGTCGCCTTTAGCGATATAGGGCATGAGGTGACGATATATTGTCTCTGTGGAAAGACCTCGTTCCGTTGCAACACGCTCAACATTCTTCAATTTTTTGTATAAATCGTAACTGATTTGGCCAGAGGGAATTTTCTCTGTGGATGTGGAAAAGAGCACAGAGTGAAGGGTAAATGACGGAATGCGGAATTTATCACGGATATGGTAATAATCCTCCAATGTCATAACCATTCCTTGGATGAGTTTTTTGCGATAGGTGATTTCTATGTATAAAGATTTGAGATGTTCTTTGTACTCTTTGGCCCCGTCTCGCGTGTATATTGCAGCAGGTGTATTGGCAAGCATGGAGAGGATGGCCTTGAGTTCTTTTGAAAAATATCTTTTTGCCGCGCGTAGTCTCTTTTTGAGAAGCGGTAAATCATTCGTGATGAGTAAATGTTGCTGCTGGGGAATGAATTTGCTCCCAATCTGGTGCAATTCGCTGATTTTTTCGATTATTTGCAGAGCGTGTTCACGTCCCGCTTCGTTGATGTCTTCATTCAACTGCTGAATAAACTGGTTGAAGTCGGTAGCGAGGACAATTTCACGCTGAAAGTCGAAAATGGTTGAGAGAATTTTGATTTTAAATTCATTTCGGGCAATGTTCAGCTCATTGGCCAATACCTCATCGGGACATTTGTTCTGCGAAAAATCAATGATGGGTTGTTCAACGCAGAGGCATTCCTTGTAAATGGGGGTGTTCAATACAATACCCGATAAGCTTCGGCATCGGCTCAAGGCAACGTAAACTTGTCCGGAGGTAAAAGCATCTTCCGCGTCAATAATTACTTTGTCAAAAGTCAATCCCTGACTTTTGTGAATGGTGATAGCCCATGCCAAACGCAGCGGATATTGAATATAGGTGCCCATTTCCTCTTCTTCTATTTGCCCATTTTCCTGATTGACATGGTATTGGACGTTGCGCCATATTTCATGGTTAACGGATATTTCCTCTCCATCTTCCAGTTTAACGTTAACTTCACCATCACTAATCTGTGAAATGATGCCCATTTTCCCATTATAATAGCGGCGTGGAAATTCCATATCGTTGGCAATAAACATGACTTTTGCCCCTTTTTTTAGGGTAAGATTCACCTCGTTGGGGAAATTCCGTTCAGGAAAGTTTCCGTGAATGATTGCTTTAAAAGTATATGCTTTGGTGTGCAGTCTGTCTAATTCCTTTTGGTTTACGCTGTTTGCTTTTGCATTATGGGTGGTGAGAAGGATATGGTCTTGGTGCTTACTCAGATCAAAATCAGGATGGTATCTGCTTTGCAAAAGTTCAAATCCTTGTTCACTTAATTGATTGTTACGTACTTCGTTGAGGAGTTGGATAAAGTCTGCCTCATTTTGTCGAAAGATTTTATCCAATTCTATATAGATGGGCGGATTTTCACGGATGACACAACTATCAAAGAAATAGGGAGTTTTATAAAATGGTTGAAGAATGGCCCGGTCTTCAGATAGTGTAACGGGAGGGAGTTGGTATAGATCACCGATCAGGATCACCTGCACCCCACCAAAAGGTTCCGCTTTCCGATGCCGCACGAAGCGTAAAACGGTATCCACTTCATCCAGTATATCAGCGCGCACCATACTGATTTCGTCAATGACGAGAACCTCTATCTGTCGAAGAATTCTGCGTTTTTCGTTGCGTAGCTTTATTTTGGAAATCAGGTTCTTTTTGTTCTCCGGAGTAGGGATAAAAGGGGAAAGGGGCAATTGGAAAAAGGAGTGAATGGTAACACCTTCCGCATTAATGGCGGCAACCCCTGTGGGAGCTACTACCACCATTTGTTTGTGCGTGTGCGCCCGTAAATTTCGTAAAAAGGTGGTTTTCCCTGTCCCCGCTTTTCCTGTAATAAAAATGGAACGTGCCGTTTCTTCGCCAAAGGCCTCGGCAATATCATAGATAGAGGTCATATTTTCCATAATTCCTATAAAGTTGGTTGTAGTTTGTGTGAGTGGAAGAAGTAGGGGTGAGCTATTTTCGCTTTTGAACGGAGTAGCCGAATTTGCCGATAATCTTTCCTAAGTCGTAATAATGCCCGTTGGAGTAGCAAACCAAGTTGGCGCGTTCCAAATGCATTTCCCCCGTTTTTTTGTCAAACAATCGTTCATCGGCGTGTACAGCTACCACTTCGGCTAAAAACATGTCGTGGGTTCCTAAGGGAATAATCTGTTTGACCACACATTCCAAATTGACAGGCGACTCGTAAATGAGTGGCGCTTTCACCACTTTCCCACGCAGGGGCGTTAGGTTGGTCTCTATAAACTTGTTATAATTTTTCCCTGAACGTACACCGCACCAATCGGTTCTTTCTGTTAAATCATTGGATACGAGATTGATAACAAATTCCATATTTTTTTTAATGATGGGGTAGGAGTGCCGTTCAGGACGCAAGGAGATGTAACACATTGGAGGATTGCTGCATACGGTGCCGCACCATGCAACGGTAAGAATATTGTATTCGTCAATTGTGCTTCCGCAGCTTATCATCAACACAGGCACAGGATTTAACATATTGCCTGGTTTCAGCGAGCGTTTGCCGGATTTTTGAGTATTGGGATTCATCTTTCTAAATGATTTCTTTTATCCATTCCCCAGAGCAATTTTTCTCTGATTACACTATAAAAATTACTTTCGGGCAGGCGGATGGTTTGTATAGTAAAAGTCTCTCTCGTGATTACCAGACTAATATGGTCTTGAAGTACGATTCGTTGGGAGTCCATAGATAGGATAAACTGTTTTTTACGGCTTTCAACCTTGATTTCCAGTTCACAATTATTGGGCAAAACCAAAGGTCGCACTGTCAAACTATGAGAGGCAATGGGCGTGAGTACGATGGCATCTGCTGTGGGAAAAAGAATTGGACCTCCGCAACTCAACGAATATGCGGTTGACCCTGTCGCGGTTGAAATAATTAATCCATCACCCCAGTAGGTGTTCACCTTCTCTCCATTCGCCCACACATGAATGGCGTTGATAGAGTCTTCAGTATAAGGGTGAAAACTGATATCATTCAAGGCAAAGTGCGTGGGTAAATCCTGCTGGTCTTTCCTTTCAATATGAAGCAGGGAACGCTCTTCAATCTGGTATCGATGTTCTTTTATGCATTGGTAGGCATGGTTGAAATTGTTTGGGGCAATGTTGGTGAGAAAACCGATTCTTCCCGTATTAATGCCTAAAATTGGCACAGCCGAGTCGGCTACAATGTTGGCAGCATCAATGAATGTCCCGTCGCCGCCAATCGAGAAAATGAAATCAATGTTATGTTCAATAAGTTCTTTTTTGTTATGAATATAACCCGATAATGAAACACTGTTTTCCTCGGACATAAAATCAATCATTCCCTCAAAAAGCCATACCTTATCATTTTGTTGATGAAGCGAGGAAATTGTATCTTTAATAAATTGTAAGCCGGCTTCATCGGAAGACCGGCTAAACAAAGCAATATTCATAAATATTTATATATCAATTATTTGTATTCCTGAATTTCAATAGTCTTGTTAAGGATCATTCGAGCGTTCATTGCTAAAGATTCCATTTCATCTTCGCCTGGATAAACGGCTACGGGAGCAATCCAACTGACATAACTTTTGATGTGGTCAACGATAGGTTTGCCGTGAGCGATGCCGCCGGTAATAAGAATGGCGTCCACTTTTCCTTGAAGCACAGCGGCATTGGCTCCGATGCTTTTGGCCACCTGATATGCCATGGCTCTTTCTAACAGGTCGGCTTTTTCATCGCCGGCTTTGGCTCTTTTTTCCACTTCATAGGCATCATTGGTGCCCAAGTAGGAGTAGGTTCCGCCTTTTCCGACCATCATTTTTTTCATGTCTTCGTAGGTGTATTTCCCACTGAAACAAGCCTTTATAACTTGGTTCATAGGAAGGGTTCCAGAGCGTTCGGGAGAAAAAGGACCTTCGCCGTCAAGGGCTTGGTTTACATCAACCACTTTGCCTTTGCGGTGAGCTCCCACACTGATGCCTCCACCCATGTGGGCAACAATCAGGTTCAGATCTTCATACCGTTTGCCAATGGCGGCGGCATGGGTTCTTGCAATCGCTTTCTGGTTAAGTGCGTGGAAAATGGACAAGCGTTCAAATGCGGCATTTCCTGAAATGCGGGCAAGGTCGTCCATTTCATCCACCACAACAGGATCCGCGATAAATGCTTCAGGAAGTCCGATCATTTGGGCTAAGCTATCAGCAATCAAGCCTCCAAGATTGCAAGCGTGTACACCATTATAACCTTCTTTTAAGTGCTTCTTCATCAAATCGTTGATGCGATAAGCCCCTGATTGGATCGGTTTGATTAATCCTCCACGGCCAATGATGATGGCGATGGAATTCAAATCAATATTCTGATTTTTTAACTCGTCTAAAATAACTTGTTTGCGATAGTCGTATTGGTCAGCAATCGTTGCAAACTGCGACAATTCTTCCATCGTATGTTTGATGTTTTTGGTGAAAATGTTGGTTTTGTCTTCGTAAACGGCGATTTTAGTGGATGTGGCGCCGGGGTTAATGGCCAAAATGTATTTTTTCATTCAATATATTTTTAAAGATTAGTATTTGCTGTGAATTAGTTGGGGGCATGGGTTGACACCATCTTGATGTCACTATACCCGGTGCCTGCGTTGGTGCAAGTGTAGGCACGCACATAATATATGGTATCTAACAATGGGATCTGATAATCCAAATCAAAAGAGGTGGTTTCTAATTTTTCATCGGCCACCACCGTGATGACATTTTCTTCCCGGTATTTGGGTTCTGGCATTAAACTGAACAAGAACCCCATTTCGTTGATGTATTTGCATCCTCCGTTGTCGGTAATGTTTGCCTCACATTTTAATAAACACACGTTCCCGTAAAATACAGGAGTAACGTCTAAATCCATAGTTGCCGGTTCAAATTTGGAACAGCCACTTCCCATCAGAAGCAGTAATCCTAATACAGCGTTGAGAATGATTTTTTTCATATTTAAATTATTTAATACTGATTATTCTTTCAAGGGGGCAAATTTAATAAAAAAATGAAATGAATACCACTGAATTTTAGAGAATATTTTGTAAAAAATAATAAATCAAAATCAATGTAATATTCTGTAAATTAATTCTTTATATAATTCTTCTTCGGAAAGCGAGTTGTTGATACCCTTACTGCGGGCATCAAATTCTTGGAGGGTATGTATGATTTTAATGAGAGATACTACGGGATATTTTGCAGCAATGCCCGCTTGCCTGCGCAACATTTGTGGGGATTTGTTGGCTCCAAAAATTAATTTTAAGTTTTCAAGGTCTTTCTCTGCAGACAGGTGATAGTTTAATAACGATTTGTAAAAATAGAAAAGATTGTCGATGGTTCTCACAAGAGGGTTGCTCTTGATATTGGAACAAAACGCCAATATGATTTTATAAGCACGGACTTCATCGTGACTGGCCAATGCATCTTGCAACTCATACAGGTTGTATTGTTTGTTGATGCCAATGTGCTTTTCTATAATATCGGAGGTTATTCTGCTGTTTTCTGGCAGAATAATTTGCAATTTTGAAAATTCATTATCAATACGGCTCAAATCATTTCCAATGTGTTCGGCAAGGAGATTGGTTGCTTTCTGATCAATGGAGAAATGGTGTTCTTGTGCGCACTTTTCCACCCAACTTCCTAAATTCCATGTTTTCACTCCCTGCGATTCAAAAATGATGCCGTTTGTATCAAATGGCTTGAGTTTTTTGGCGTCCACTTTGCCATATTTGTGGCAAATGGCCAAAATAGTGGATGGTTGTGGGTTTTCAGCATATTTGATAATGGGATCTATCTCTTTCCAATTTTGGGCTTCTTTTACAAGCACCACTCGTCTGTCAACGCCGAATGGGAACTCTTTTGCGCTGGCAACCACCTCTTCAGGGGTCGTGTCTTTTGCATAAAAAACCACTTGGTTGAAATCACGATTGGCTTCATCAATAATTTCATTTTCAATATATTGAGAAATCTTGTCAATATACAAGGGCTCTTCTCCCATTAAAAAATAGACGGGATGAAACTCATTTCTTTTAAGTTGGTCAATGATATTTTCAAAACTTGCTTTCATTCGTATGAATTGAATTGTAAATTAACGTTTTACCGCAGAATAGGGGGCAGCATATATGGTTGAAAAGTCTTTTTTCAGGTATTTGAAATAGCCGCAAACAGCAATCATTGCGGCATTGTCGGTAGTTAAATCAATGGATGGGACAAACAGGTTGCGGTGGTGTTTCATGGCAATTTTCTGCATGGCTTTGCGTAGTCCGCTATTGGCAGATACGCCTCCGGCAAGTACCAGATCTTTGCAACGGCTATTTTTGAGTGCTTTTTCTACCTTATCTGTCAATGATTTGATGATGGCTTTCTGAATGGAAGCCGCTAAATCAGCGAGATTTTCTTCAATAAATTGGGGGTTTTCTTTTAAGTGATCCCGCACGAAATATAAAAAGGAAGTTTTCAATCCACTGAAACTGTAGTCCAATCCAGGAAGATGGGCAATGGAAAAAGAAAACTTGTCGGGATTCCCTTCTTGTGCCAGTTTGTCAATAACAGGTCCGCCAGGGTAGGGAAGAGAGAGTATTTTGGCTGATTTGTCGAAGGCTTCTCCTGCCGCATCGTCAATAGTTCTTCCCAAAACCTGCATGTCAAAATAGTCGTTTACCTGCAGTAGCAGTGTGTGCCCGCCCGAAACCGTCAGACAAAGAAAGGGAAAAGAGGGTTTCTCCTTGGGCTCCTCTTTTTTTTCTAAAAAGTTGGCGAGAACGTGTGCCTGCAAGTGATCTACTTCAATGAGAGGAATCTCCAAACTGTATGCCATCGCCTTGGCAAATGAACTGCCAACCAGCAAAGAGCCCAATAATCCGGGACCATTAGTATAAGCGATTGCAGATATTTGATTTTTGTTTATTTTTGCACGCTTTAAAGCAGTGTCGATGACAGGGATGATATTTTGTTGGTGAGCACGGGAGGCTAATTCGGGGACCACGCCACCATATTCGGCGTGAACCTTTTGTGAAGCAATGACATTGGAGAGGATCGTGGTGCCTTCAATAACTGCAGCAGAGGTGTCATCACACGAAGATTCAATACCAAGAATATATACTGACATAATTTTTTTGAAATTGGGAGGCAAAATTACGAAAAAAATATTAAAGATACTACTCATTGTGCTGGTGGTCTTTCTCCTTGTTGATCTACTGGTGGTTGGGGCTGTCTTTATTCCTCCCGTGCAACAAAAAATTGTGAATGTGGTAACCTCGAAACTTTCTGAAAAATGGAATAGTCGTGTTACCGTTGAGAAAATCTACCTTTCGCCTACCTTAAAATTGAATGCGGAGGATTTTGTTATTTGGGACCATCATGATGAACCGATGATTGCTGCTCACAAGTTGAGTTCCCGCTTGCTCGGTTTGAACTTTTCTCCGATGAAAGTATCTTTGGGAGATATTGATAGCGAAGGGGTTAAAGTGGTAATCAGGAAATATAAGGGTGAAGATGCAGTGAATATCTCCATTTGGGCACGCAATTTCCCAAAAAAAGAAAAGCCTTCGCTTTTTATCATGCATTCCTCATGCATTCTTTTAAAAGATGCTTACTTCGCCTATATCAATGAAGATGCCATGCGTGAAAACAGGGGGACGGATATTGATTACGGTTTCTTTGAGATGAAAGAATTAAACGCGAAGTTGGATGATTTTCTTCTCTATGGTTCTGATGTCTCTGCCAAATTTGAGCATTTGTCGTTTGTGCAATACACGGGCTTTAAGGTGTTGAATTTGACATGCGATTTTAAGATTGGAGCCCAAGGGATGTATTTGAAAAATGCCACTGTAGTAACTCCCCACAGTCATCTTTTTATGGATTTTGCTTTTGATTATAAAACTTGGAAGTATTATGGCGAATTTTTGGACAGCATCCGTTTTGTGGCAGATGTGCGTCCCTCTACTTTTAATACAAAAGATATTGCTTATTTTGCTCCGCAAGTGAGAGGAATGGATAATGAACTATTGTTCTCAGCACACGTTGATGGTCCTATTAATAATCTAAATATTAGTGATTTACATGCAAAATATAAAGATACCACCTATATCAATGGCAATCTCTCTTTCAAGAACATTCCTGACTTTTTTAATGCTGAAATAGCAGCGCATTTGGAAGATTGTACGGTAGATATGAATGAACTATCCGATTTTATGCTTCCAGGGGCAAGGACTATTCCGATTCCAGCACTTGCTAAAAAGTTGAATGTGGCAGTGCTTGATGTTGATTACAATGGAATATTATCGAAAAAAATAACGGCAGACATCAAACTAAAAACACCTGCAGAGCATTTGGTGACCAAGTTGGAATCACAGTCTGTTGACGACGGCAGTATCAACTATCATCTTGAGGCGCAGTCCAATGGTATCAATATTAGCAAGTTTGTCCCGCAAGCAAATCCTATTGGAAACACTGTTTTCGATATGGAGGCTTCAGGAAATGTTGATTTGCACGATTTTCTTGCCACTTTAACGGCGGATGTAGTGGCCCAATTCTCCCATATCAATATCAAGAATTATCCATTGCGAAATCTTTATGTTAAAGGTAATTATGCACAGAAAAAAGGAAATGCAGTTGTAAAAATCCATGATAAGTATTGCTTTATGGAAGCGGAAGGCAGCATGAATCTGCTTTTAAAAGACCCTTCCTATCATCTTTCTGCTGAAATTGAGCACTTTTACCCTAGTAAAATGTTCCAGCATGTACCAGCGATAGATAGTGTAAATATAAAAGGATTTGATAAGATAATAAGATATTTACAAGTTAATAATGAAGTAATACTTTCGGTAAATTCCCTTTCTTGCGACCTAAATGGAAGTAGTCTGAAAACGATGAGTGGCAATGTTTTTATTGACGGTATTAATTTTACCCAAAAGTCGCGGCAATTAGAGGCGGATAGAATCAGATTAGTTGTTTTGAATGATGGAATATATCAGAAGTATCACTTTACATCAGACTTTTTTAACGCTTATCTATCAACAAATTATAATATTAAGGATTTGCCCAATGCTTTGTTGGATGTGGCCTATTCCTATTGTGGGAATCTATTGCCGGTTCGTTCGAGAAATTTGGTTATAGCACCGGATACTTCCTTTAAAAGCATTGATATTGAGGTTACCACTCACCGTTTAGCC
Source organism: Bacteroidales bacterium (assembly GCA_016290715.1). Lineage (GTDB taxonomy): Bacteria > Bacteroidota > Bacteroidia > Bacteroidales > WCHB1-69 > UBA1756. The sequence goes on along the minus strand of JAEEUY010000082.1, from coordinate 5,932 downwards.
CCTATTTTAACGATGTTTCTGCCTAAAATAGAGATTGCTGACGGTACTTATGCGCAAATCCATACCACATCCCAACATTTTGACGACAAAATTAAAATGACTTTGCCTTACCTTGATATTAACAACAAGGTTTTGGTTCACGATATTGCGTTGGAGGCAGAACAAGATGCTTCGCTGAACTTGAATACAAAAGTTGCCGTTGATCATGTCGCTTTGGGTAATGATAATTTTTTGATTGGGGATATTGGTCTTGAGTCATCTGTGGGACATAATCATCTGGATTACAAGTTGTCGTGGAAGAATCCGGAGTTGTTATCCAAAAATTCTTCCTATATGGCTGGTATTGTTGATTTCCCGAGTCAAAATAATATAGAAACGAAGGTAACCTCTTCAAAGATTTATGTAAAGGACTATCTGTGCCAGTTTAATGCAGATCATTTGATTTCGATACACCAAGGAAAGGTACAGTTTGATCATGTGGTTTTATTGACGGATGCCAGTGATATTATGATTGACGGCCGTTTGGCCAAGAAGGATGACAGTCTGGTGTTGCGGGTTAGAGATGTGGATGCGGATTTGGTCAATCGTTTTTTGAAATCCCAAAAGATGGAATTGGCGGGGGAGATTTCGGCTAACTTGCAATTGCGCTCTATGCTTTTGCGTGATGAAAGTGAGAAAAAACGGGTGGTTTTTGGTTCTGCGCTTATTCGGGATTTCAAATTCAATGATGCGCCCTTGGGCAACTTGTATGCAGTGGCTGCAGTACCTCACGGTTCCAATGTTTTCTTTAATGGTGCTTTAATTAATCCGTCATATTTCCCTGAAAATGCGACACTTGACACATATGGTATCGCTGAATACAGGAAGCAGGAAGGGATTAATGCCAAATTAAATGGGTCTTATTCTTTGGAAGATAAGGAGTTGCGCGTTACAGCCGATATTGATACGTTGCCATTGGATTTTGTGGAACCATTTTTGAGTTCCTTTAGTCATCAGTTGACAGGGGATGCCTCCGGCAAGATCGACTTTGTTTTAAATAAAGATTCCATGTATTTTGATGGGAAAGCTTTGGTTCGGGAGGCAGAAATGGGTATTTCCATCTTAAATACTATCTATCATCTTTCGAACCAAACGATAGAATTCAACCGTGATGGTTTTGCTTTTAATAATGTGGTACTTACAGATAAATTTGGAAATAATGCAGCATTGAATGGCTACATTCATCATCAAAAATTTGACAATTTCGACCTGAATTTACGTATTTCTACTCCGAAGTTGTTAATTCTGAATACGAAACAAAAGCCAGACTTTCCTTTCTTTGGGGATGCGTATGTGTCGGGGGATGTCTCGATTTATGGTGATATGAGCAAACTTTATTTTGTGGGCAATAATTTAAGGACTGAAAAGGGGACCAAATTCTGTTTGCCGATCAGTTTTGCCGATAAAGTATCTGAATCAGATGTGATTACATTTAAAGCAGTACCGCTTGAATCGGATGCTGAAGAAGAGGAGGGGGATGTGCAGCCGTTGTCTTCGTCGATGGATATGGAGTTTGATTTTACTTTGGATGTTACCCCCGTTGCCGACATATTATTGGATCTTGATTTGTCGGCTTTTGCCGGTTCCATTGCTACCAAAGGAGAAGGCAGGGTGAAATTCACTTATGATACCAAACGCGATATCAATATGTTTGGAGACGTTATCCTTGAGTCGGGGTCGTTTATCATGCGTTTTGCCCAGTTGTTGAACAAAAAATTCTACCTGGTTCCTGGCGGTACTGTTACTTTTGGCGGCTCATTAGACGATATAAACATCAATGTGAAGGCCATGTATTCGACGACGGCATCATTAGCCGACCTGTTTTCTTCAGAAAGTACCAGCATTCGTCGAATGCCTGTGAAAACCTTTTTGCAGTTTAATGGCAATTTGTCTGACCCTGCTGCCATTGATTTCAGTTTCGATTTGCCGAATGCCACTTCCGACTTTAAAACATTGTTCTATAGTACAATAGATACAAGCAATCTTCAAAAGAAGACAGAACAATTCTTCTCGCTGGTGATGTTAGGAAAGTTCGTTCCCTCTACACCGAATACCAACATCAATGCCTCTACCTTGGAACAAACGGGTATAGGAATGCTTACTTCAACGCTAAGTAATTTTATTTCCCAGCAGTTGAAGTATGTTGACTTGAACTTTAATTATCAAAATGCCAATGAATCGACCAATCAAGCGGCAGAGTATAGCGTATCGGCTTCTACATCGCTTTTCAACGATCGGACCATAATTGAGGGCTATTTTGGCTATGTGGATGATCAGTCGCAAAATGCCAATACCCAAACACAGTTTATTGGTGATTTTAGCATTGAGCAAAAACTCAATGAAGCAGGTACTTGGAGAGTGAAAGTTTTCAATGTGACCAATCAGGATGAATTGCGCAACGCTACGCGAAACTCTCCTTATGCACAGGGTGTTGCATTGATTTATAAACAAGATTTCAATAATAGGAAGGATTTGATAGACTCTTTTAAAAGGACTTCTCCTAAGAAAAATAGAAATAAAAAACAAAAGAAAAATGAACGATAGTACACGTCGGATTATACTCATTATAGTGGTGTTAGCTGTATTTATAGCCGCTTTTTGGTATTTTACGGATATTTTCATTTATATTTTTGCCGCTTTTATTCTGTCCATTTTAGGTGGTCCTTTGATGAAAGTGTTGCAGAAAATACAATTTAAGGGGAGAACGATGCCACAATCGGTTGCTGCAGCCATTTCGTTAGTTGTTATTTTTGCCGTGTTAGGGTTGGCGACGTATATTATTATCCCGTTGGTTTATAATGAGATTCAGCAATTAGGAAATATTGATACAACTCATATTGTGGAAGGATTACAAGCGACCTTTATTCAGATAGAAACATTTTTGGCCCAGCATCATCTTCTCCCCCAAGGAGTCTCTTTATCAAAGGTATTGGTATCACAAGTGAATAGTCTTATTGCTGATATAAATTTCTCTTCTATTTTTGGAAATGTGGTTGATATTGTCAAAGGATTGTTCATTTTCGCTTTTTCGGTAGTATTTATGACCTTTTTTGCACTTAAGGATCATCATATTTTTTGGAAGATGTTGAAAAAGATGATTCCAACCACTTTGCGGGATAATTTTGATAATATATTAGCGGCCACCAAAAGCCAGTTGGTCCGTTATTTTACAGGGGTATTCCTTGAAATGGTTGTGGTGGGACTTTTAGATGGCTTTATTTGTTATTTGTTGGGGGTTCCAAATGCATTGTTAATTGGATTTATGGCGGGTTTGTTGAACATTATTCCTTACGTGGGGCCTTTGATAGCCGCCGCCATTGGCATGATTGTGGGGGTTACCTCTTCGTTGGCGATGGGAATGCCATTATCTGTCATATCTGTTATCATAATTAAGGTGTTGGGCACCTTTCTCGCCGTTAAGTTGACAGATGATTTTATTTTGCAGCCCATCATTTATGGCAAGAGTGTGAGCGCCCATCCATTGGAAATTTTCATAGTGATTCTGATTGCAGGAAAAGTAGGGGGCATCTGGGGGATGATGTTTGCTGTTCCCGCCTATACGCTTGTAAGAATCATCGTGAAAGAATTTTTCGGACACTATTTTATTGAAATGGAAGAACAAATATAAAATCGGATGATATGTTAAACTATTTTCAACATGCGCCCATCTCTGTTACGGTTTGCGACAAAGATGGAAAAATTTTGGAGATGAGCGACAAATCAGTCGCTACTTTTCTTAAAGATGGTCAAAGTATTATTGGACAATCCCTTTTGGATTGTCATCCCGAGCCTGCACGAACCAAGTTGCAGCAGTTATTGGAAAATCATAACATCAATGCCTATACCATAGAAAAAAATGGCATTAAAAAGTTGATTTATCAAATGCCGTGGTATGAGAATGAGGAGTTTGCAGGCTATATTGAGCTTTCTATGGAAATTCCTGCAGAAATGCCTCATTATGTGCGCGTTCCGAAAAGCTAAATTTACTTTATCAATTTGCAAAAAAGATGTAAATTTGCACCCTGTTTTTTGAGAAAATATTTTAATTCATTTATTTATTAACTAAAACTTATAATTATGCTACAATTTTTTCAGAGTCATCTTACTGAAACCTTGTTGATAGCCAGTTTGCTAGTAATCATTCCATTTGTGATTTACTATGTAACTGTAGCTAAAAGGGAACATCCTAAGGGACTTATTGCCGCTGCCCTCAGCAATATGGGTGAGCGTTTCGGCTATTACATTATGAATGCCGTTTTGGTGTTGTTCTTGTGCTCTAAGTTCGGGTTGAAGGACACGCAAGCTACTGCAATCTATTCTGTATTTTACATGGGTATCTACATTTTGAGTCTGGTGGGTGGTATCATTGCCGACCGTACTCAAAATTACAAGGGTACGATTATGTCAGGGTTAATCGTAATGGCCTTAGGGTATGTGATTTTGGCTGTTCCGATTTTGGCGACCACAGGAAATATCGTATGGTTATTGCCATTAACTTGTTTGGCATTATTCCTCATCGCATTTGGCAATGGCTTGTTTAAAGGGAATTTGCAAGCCATGGTGGGGCAACTCTATGACAATTTTGAAGCCGAAGCGGCAGCCAAAGGTGAAGAAGAACTTAGAATTGCCAAAAGCAAACGCGATCCAGGGTTCCAGATTTCCTATGTATTTATTAATGTGGGCGGTTTGGTGGCTCCTTTTGTGGCTCCGTTGATTAGAAAATGGTGGTTAGGGCTTCACGGTATGATTTTCAATGCCAACCTTCCTGCTCTGTGCCACCAATATGTTAATGAGGGTACTGCTATGAGCGGAGAAGCAATGGCTAAATTAAACGATTTGGTTGCTGTTTCTGCTACACAGGTTCCTGCTGATATGTTGGCATTTTGCCAAAGTTATTTGGATGTTTTCAATTCAGGAATTCATTTTTCTTTCATCGCTTCTGTATTGGCGATGGCTATCTCATTGATTATTTTTATCAGTAAGAAGAATATGCTTCCTAATCCTATTAAGAAAGCAGCTACTGCTTCTGTTGAATATACAGCAGAGGAAAAACAGGCCATGGCTAAAGAGATTACACAAAGATTGTATGCTTTGTTTGCAGTATTGGGAATAGCTATCTTCTTTTGGTTCTCTTTCCACCAGAACGGTACTTCCATGTCGTTGTTCGCCCGTGATTTTGTGGATACTTCCGCTATTGCTCCTGAAATTTGGCAAGCTGTAAATCCATTCTTTGTTATCGTGCTGACTCCTATTATTTTATTGATATTTGGTGCGCTGGCTCGCAAAGGAAAAGATATTTCCACCCCACGCAAAATTGCCTTGGGTATGGGTATCGCCGCTACAGCCTATCTTATCATGACTATTTTCTGCAAAGTATGTGATTATCCGTCTGCTGAAGTTTTCAAAATGACAGGAACCGAAGCCGAGAAAGCAGGCTGGTGGATTCTGATCATATACTATTTCTTCATGACGGTTGCAGAGCTGTTCATCTCTCCACTGGGCTTGTCGTTTGTTTCAAAAGTTGCGCCAAAACATCTGTTAGGCCTTTGCCAAGGATTGTGGTTGGGCGCTACCGCTGTTGGTAACGGTTTGTTATGGATTGGCCCGTTGATGTACAATAAATGGCCTATCTGGCAATGTTGGGCTGTATTTATGGGCGTTTGCTTAATCTCTATGGTGGTTATGTTGGGAATGGTAAAATGGCTCGAAAGAGTTGCCAAGTAATAGGGATATAAGAAGATAAAAGCAAAAAGGGCTGACTAAAATATGCTATTTAGTTGGCCCTTTTTATTTATGTATAAGTGCAATTAATAATGTCACTACATTGTGCACAGAACAAGATATTTATGGAAATAAGGCTGATAAAGTGGATTATGGATTAGCAACATTTGAT
>JAEEUY010000081.1 GCA_016290715.1 Bacteroidales bacterium | reverse complement strand
TGACCACAATCAAAGGAATCTTTTTTTGCTGTTTGTACTCCTCGGTGCTTACTCTGTGAAGCTCGTCCATAGATAGTTTTTTCATGGTATCTTTTTAAAAATTCAAATAAAAATCTTTGGTAATTTCTTGATAAGTATGATGATATGAATTGTCGTCATTTCTGATGATGATCTGCGACTCTTTTCTCTCTTGAACTGTTTTGGAAAATCCTAAAATGAGGCGGTGAGCGGGTTTGTGCTCTTTGGGGAATATGGTTATTTTTTCCGCCAAATGAAGATAATCTTGTGCGATTCTTTCAAATTCACCTCCTTCTATGACCGGCAAGATAAGATAGAACAGACCATTTTCTGTGATGATCTTGGAAACACAACAAGCTAATTCGTGAAATGGCAAAGTGCTGTCGCTGTGTTTGCTTTTTTGTCTGGCTTCTGTGGCGGGTTTGAGCGAATGGGCAAAAAAAGGAGGGTTGCTGACGATAAGATCAAACCGCAGATCTTGTATGTTTTCTGAAAAATGTTGTAATGAAGTATGTATAAATGTGTTATGAGTCGGTTGGAAGGGAAAGAGAAGATTGTTTTCATGGGCTTCTTTAATGGAGGCGGCATCGATGTCGATGCCTGTTATATGGGCGGTTTGGTGGCAGCGGTGAAGACGGTCGGCGATGCAAAAAGCGATGACGCCGCAACCGCAGCCGATATCTAAAACATTTTTTACGTTGTTTAAAGGGACGGTAGCGGACAAAAGAACACTGTCGGTGCCTATTTTCAAGGTGCTTTTGTCGTGCTTTAGGGCAAAGTTTTTAAATTGGAACACGGTATTATTCGCTGTCAATATAAATGTCGATGAGTCCTTCGGGAGCCGCAATGTGCATGACTTTGCCGGTTCTGTCTATCTCTTCAAAAAAATCATCCACTGCAGGAATCAGAATCTCTTTTCCTTGGCCATCCACCACCATGATGGATTGACCGTTCACGTCGATAAAATCCTTGCATTTTCCGATCTCTCCTTTTTCACGGTCGATGACGGAAAAGCCGATTACTTCATGATAGTAGAACTTGTTTCCCGTGAGAGGGGGCAAATCGCTTAAGGGCAGGTATAATTCTGATTTTAAAAGCGATTTGGCATCTTCCCCTTCCACGTCCATGAATTTGACGATGGCGGTATGGTCGCCGCGCAAGATGATTTCTTCAATCATATAGGGGATGTATTCGCCGCATTCTGCAATAAAAACCGCTTTCAAATCGGCATACTTTTCAGGTTCGTCTGTATCTAAATAAATGATAACCTGACCTTTATAACCAAATGTTTTGGTGATTAATCCGAGGTAATAATAGTCGTTCATTCGTTGGTAGGGGTATAATCTTCAATTCTTTTTTGTTGGCACGCCTTCCATTCTCCCTCTTGCTTTACCATTTTGAGCATCCCTTTGTTTTGAAAGGCTTTGGATTTCGATTCGAAAACAACAAAAGCAGAGTCGTTTTCAATGTTTATATCTTTAAGAGTGATGGTTACAGGAAGAACTTGTTGGAGGTTCTCTTCAGGAATGTCTTTTACGATTTCAGCGGCTTTTTCAATCATGGGGAGTTGCTCTTCAGCAGCATATTTTTTAGCTTCTTCAAAGCGATAATTACCCATGTCGGTCAGGTAGTTTTGGGCGATAACCTCCACCTTTCGTTGCTCACGGTTGCATCCTGTCAGCAACACACACACAGCGACTAACAGAAAATAAATAGTTTTGGTTTTCATTAATCTATATTATCTTGTTGTATATAAAAACGCTTCCCATGATTTTGGGAAGCGTTTTACATATAATTTTATGCAAAAATTATTTTTGAATTCTCACTTTTTTCAAACCTTTTGCTACTTGAGGTTCTACCAATTGTACATTGTGGAAAGTCAATGTTTCATTGTAAGCAGTAGCATCTTGGTTTTGCATATAGTTAGTTGTTTTTACCAATGGAACCGTTACAACCATATCTCTAACATTCAGAGTGGATGCATCGAAATTGACGTTGGCTAAAGTCATCTCTCCCATATTAGGTAATTCAGGATACCAGAAATAGTCACCAACAATAACTGTTCCTGCTTCTTCACCAAATTGTTCAGAAACATCTAATGCAGTAGATTCATAATAGTTAACAAAATAATCTTGTTCAGCATTAGCATCTGGATAAATCCAAGCGTCTGTAGCAGGGAAAATCACATCTTGAGTAGGTTGTTCCATCGTGCCAACTTCTGCATTTTTGTAAAGTTCTACGAAAATTTGATCGTAATTTGATACCCAATAGTAATTGCCGAACCCAGCTGTCCATGTTGCATTGCCAAATTTAACAGTTACACCGTTAACGGTTTGGTTGCCGCCGTTACCACCTTGGTTGTTATTGGTGTTGCTTTCCTCTTTGTCGCAAGATACCATCATTGCACAAGAAACTAATGCGATAAGCATTAAACTAAAAAATCTTTTCATCTTTTAAATTTTAAATTAATGATTAAGTTAATTTTTGGTTGCAAAATTAATAAAAATTT
>JAEEUY010000080.1 GCA_016290715.1 Bacteroidales bacterium | reverse complement strand
AATCCCGAAGAAAAGGTGGCTATGGAGTTGGCTATTCAAACGGCCAATCGTGTGAAGGCCGACCTCGTTTTAGCCACCGATCCGGATGCCGACCGTGTGGGTATTGCTGTTCGCAACGACCGTGGCGAAATGGAACTCTTCAACGGCAACATGACGGGGTCTTTGTTGGTGGACTATGTGCTTTCACAATGGCAGAATCATGGTCTGCTCACGGGTAAGGAGTTTGCCGTGAAAACCATTGTTACTACCGAACTGATTCGTGAAATTGCCGACAATTATCAGGTGCCTTGCGATGACGTTTTAACAGGGTTCAAATATATTGCTGAAAAGATTGAGAATGAGCCGAATAAGACTTTTGTGGTCGGTGGTGAAGAGAGCTATGGTTATCTTACGGGCAGTTTTGTGCGTGATAAGGATGCCGTTTCGGCATGTTGTATGATTGCTGAGTTGGCCGCTTTTGCCAAAGATAGCGGAATGACAATGTACGATTGGCTTAAAAATCTGTATGTTAAATATTCGTTTTATCAGGAAGGATTGTTGTCTGTTACGAAAAAAGGGCAGGCGGGGGCAGCGGAGATTCAGAAAATGATGGAGAACTTCAGAGCGCAACCTCCGAAAATATTAGGCGGTTCCAAAGTGGTTAAAATGATGGACTACCAGAGTAGTGTTGAAACGAACTTGATTACTGCTGAAACAAAGAAAATCGCTTTGCCGAAATCAAATGTTTTGCAATTCTTTGCAGAAGATGGAACAAAGGTTACCATTCGTCCCTCGGGTACGGAACCCAAAATCAAGTTCTATTTTGGCGTGAAGACGAATCTGTCCTCTGTAGAACAGTTTGATAATGTCAAACAGCAGTTGACAACCAAAATTGAAAGTCTGAAAAAAGAAATAGTAGGCAGCAATTAAGCGTTACAACGCGATGATTTTTTGCATTTCCCCGCTTAGTGGGGCCGTAACAGAGATGAGTTCTTTTGTTACGGGATGATTGAATTCTATTTTACGGGCATGAAGCGAAATGGAGCCGTCTTGGTTTGAGCGGCGTGCTCCGTATTTTAAATCCCCTTTGATGACCATCCCATGGGCGGAAAGTTGGGCACGTATTTGATGATGCCTTCCGGTGTATAACGAAACTTCCAACAAACTGTAATGGGTATAGTGTTGCAACATTTTATACGACAGCTCCGCACGGACATAGCCTGTTTTCTCAATGGCGGAAACGTAGGTTTTGTTGTTGCGTTCCTGACGGTATAGATAGTCGATAAGGCGGTCTTCCTCCACAGGCGGTTTTCCTTCCACAAGCGCCCAGTAAATCTTGTTGATTTTTCGCTCTTTCACAATCTCGTTTAGTCGTGCAAGGGCTTTTGATGTTTTGGCAAAGATGACCGCGCCACTTACGGGACGGTCGATACGATGCACCAACCCGCAGAAAACATTTCCCGGTTTTTGATATTTCTCTTTGATGTATGTCTTTACAGCTTCTAAAAGTGGAGTATCGCCGGTTTTGTCGCCTTGTACAATCTCTCCTGCAAGTTTATTGACGATGAGCAGGTGGTTGTCTTCGTACAGGATTCGGTCGGCGGTGAGCATTAATATTGTTCTTTTTCGTTAGGGAAGTCTATATTTTTCACATCCTCGATGTAAGTGCCCACGGCGCGAATAATCTCTTCGCTGAGATTGTGGTAGCGACGGAGGAAGCGGGGGGAGAACTGTTGGGTGATTCCTAACATGTCGTGTAATACTAAAACTTGTCCGCTGGTATGTTGTCCGGCTCCGATGCCAATGGTCGGGATATGAATCATTTGTGTTACCTGTTTTGCTACTTCTGCAGGTATTTTTTCCAACACTAACGAAAAACAGCCATACGATTCTAATTTCTGTGCGTCTTGGATTAGCTTTTCAGCTTCCGCTTCTTCGGTGGCGCGTACGGCGTATGTCCCGAATTTGTTGATGGATTGTGGCATGAGTCCGAGGTGTCCCATCACGGGAATACCGGCGCTGATGATACGTTCAATGGATTCATGTACCTCTTCTCCACCTTCTAATTTGACGGCATCTGCCCCCGATTCTTTCATGATACGAATAGCCGAATGCAACGCTTCTTTCGAATTTCCTTGGTAGGTGCCAAAAGGCATATCTACCACTACCAGAGCACGTTCCACCGCACGAACAACCGACGAGGCATGATAGATCATCTCGTCTAAGGTGATGGGTAGGGTGGTCTTGTAGCCTGCCATGACATTGGCGGCAGAGTCGCCTACTAATATTACATCAATTTTGGCTATATCCAATAACTTTGCTAACGAATAGTCGTAAGCAGTAAGCATCGCGATTTTTTCACCTTCATTACGCATTTTTTGCAGAATGTTGGTGGTAACTTTATTGACGTTGCTATATAAATAGTCTGCCATAATAGGTATGATTAGTTGAGCGTTTTTTCGATTTTATATTTGTTTCGGTTGCTGTCGGAGCTGGAAATGAGTTCCCCGATAAATCCAGCCAAGAACAGCTGGCACCCGATAACCACCGCTAACAATGCAAGATAGAAAAGCGGCTGGTCGGTAACCTGACGGAATATTTCCCCGTGAGATTGCAGAACCAATTTTTTTATGATTAATGCTATGGCGATGATAATGCCGACAAGGAAAGACACGCTGCCCCACAAACCGAAGAAGTGCATGGGTTGCTTGCGGAAACGATTGGTGAAACTTAAGGTCATCAAGTCCAAATATCCATTCACAAAGCGGTTCCAGCCAAATTTCGATACGCCGAATTTCCTTTTTTGGTGAATAACCACTTTCTCTCCAATTTTGGTGAATCCGGCCCATTTGGCGATGACAGGAATGTATCGGTGCATTTCACTGTATATCTCAATGTTTTTGACCACCTCCTTGCGATAGGCTTTTAACCCGCAATTAAAGTCGTGAAGGGGTATTTTTGAAATGCGTCTTGTGGTCCAGTTGAATAGTTTGGATGGGATGTTTTTCAAGAATACATTATCGTATCTTTTTTTCTTCCAGCCAGATACCACATCATATTTTTCTTCCACAATCATTCGATATAATTCTGGAATTTCATCAGGACTGTCTTGAAGGTCTGCATCCATGGTTATCACCACATCCCCTTCAACTACTTGAAAAGCAGTGTTGAGGGCTGCCGATTTCCCATAATTCCTACGAAATTTGATACCCTTGATATTCGGATTGGTCGTATGTAACTGCTCAACTACTTCCCATGAGCGGTCGGTAGAGCCGTCATCTACCATCACTACTTCGTATGAAAATTGATGTTCTGTTGCCACTCTGTCAATCCATGTTGCCAATTCCGGCAAGGATTCTTCTTCATTGAATAAAGGAACGATAATGGAAATATTCATGATTATTGTTGGTTTTCGGTTAAATTGGGAGTCTCTTCCGCCGTCTCTTCTTCATCAGGCATTTCTTCACCCTCTTCTGTCTCTTCGTCTAAATTGCCGTTGCGACTGCAAATTGTTTTTTCATTGCGGAACAAAAACAGGGCAACAAAAATATCAAGCATGATACCGTAGAGCAGTATTGCAAAAGAGTGTTTGAAAGCAGCATCGCAGGCATTGTCCGATTGCGGGATTCTGGATTGTATGGCCTCGAAGCGCACTTTGGCAGGGTCAATAGCGGCAAATTGCGGCTGGCTTTCAACAATTACCTGCCGGATATGTTTGTCGCATTCTGAGCTAACAGAAGGAGAACCCAATACACTTTCGGTGATAGATGATAAACTCTCTTGTGTTTTGCTGTAAAAAACGCCTAATTGATTGTCGCCATTTTGCGGATTCTTTGTGGAATGTCTTACGAATGCCCACTGCTGGTTGATGATTAAGTGGAGCAGACTGTCGCATCCTGTGATGGTATCGCCCCCTGAAGTGGTATTCTCTTTTAGGATGATTTCTTGCATTTGGGAAAGATAGTTATCCCGTTCACTTTGGGTTATGGTATCCTTGGCGATGGCCATTTGTGCCTTTTCAATATTTTGCTGATTAATACGGGCAACACCATCTTTATCAATAAATTGATAATCAATAATTAAAAAGGCAACCATAATCAGATAGGCAAGAAGGGTAATCCAAAATCCTGTAACGAAAGCACGGGTGTATTTGATTAATCCGTCTTGGTAATCATCTCGCAACTCTTTGATTCCCATGTAAAGGCATGCCACGAAAGCAATAACCATCAGCAAATCTGAAATGGGTTCAAAGGGATAATCAATGTTGAGGGCAAAAAAGCCTAAGAGTTTAATGAGAGAAAGCCCTGCTCCAAGCAAGGCTCCCCATTTGAATATAATTTTTATGATGTTTTTCATAACAAAATGCCTACATGAAGACAAGATTAGTTATGTCTGTAGAAATAATGTCTTCTGTCGGTGATTTTTAAGTTCTTTTCAAGATCGGACATGAATAATTGTGGAATGTTGGTGTTTCCAATAACCACCTGACCTGCATAGTTTTCTACCATAGCGGTATTGTCAGCTGGGGCGGTAGTAGGTTCGCTGCTTTGAAGAGCAATGAGGTAAACAGCATTTTTGCCGCACATAGCCACAGGTTTGTTGTCGGCTTTCATTCCTGCAATTTTTCCAATGATTGCATTTTCAATACCGGCTGATTGGAATTCAGAGAAGTGAACGCGAATGCTGTCGCGAACAAAAGTGTTGTAACTTTGGGCCACTTCTTGGATAGAGACTTTGGCTAAAGTGTCTTGAAGCATTTTTTCTACCAATTCATGTTTCTTTTCTGCTTTCATGTCGGCTTCCACCAAATGTTTTACACTTTCATAAGTGGGTTTCCCAGCAGTTCTGACATGTTTCAAACCAGCAATGATAAAGGCTTCCTGTCCTTCCACATTGAGATATTTGGCGGTGAAAGGAGAGTGAGCCACTTGACCGATTTCAGTTTCGTCGTCGTATGCCCATGCCACGGCTTCGCGACAAACGAGTTGTGATTGATAAAGGATGCCTTGCATATTGCGGATATCAGTTTCTTCTACAAGAACGATACCTTTTTCTTTAGCCACTTCATTTAATTTGGTTACGTCGCTGCATTCAGCTGCCAAAGCGTTGGCTTCCTTACGGCGCATGTCAATGGTAGTGCGGGATACTTCCAATGGAACAGGGTAAAGCAAGTATTGTCTTTTTTCTTTTGGAGCTGTTTTATCAAAAACTGCCACTAAAAGGAAGTCATTCTCTCTCTCTTGAACATAGCATCCGTTGATATTGGTGTTGATAAGCTTATTATATAATGTATCCGGCATATCGGTTAGCCACATAGTGGAGTCTTTTTGCAATTGAGGGTTGTAGGTAGCTAATAAAGAGAATATTTGTGATGGGTTGGCAGCAACGGTGCGTTGGATGCTGTCCATCAGACTTTGTGCTTCTTCTTTTGTTCTGGTAGAGTTGGTGTTCATATCGGTTTTGAAATCCACAGCGATGAATGAAACTTTGATAGAGTCAGGACGGTAAGCGACACTGCGAACTTTCCCGAAGTACCAGAAACCGCTATTGGCATCAAAATAAGGAGGAAGTAAAGTGCCGGCGGGCGCATGGTTGATAACAGAATCCATCACTTTCGGCATGGGTGAGTTGTTTTGTTCATTTTCAACTCCGAAGAAGTTTAAAGCTGTTTTTCCATTTTCCAGATATAAGAGGGTGTCCACTTGAACGAAACTTGCATTTTTGCCATTGTATGACCAGAAGTTACCATCGCGGTTGAAAGCTCTGCTTTTGTCAATTTTTCTTTCATTTTTGGTAAAATCTTGAATGCTGGTTGAGTTGGCAAAGCGGTTGAATATGCGATAAACAGAATCTTGTATCGCTTTTTGGTCTTCTTCCGTAGGCAAAACAGGAATAACAGCATAATCCATATCTCTTAATGCTTCCAAAGAGGTGTATTTGTCGATATGTTTTTTGAAATACGCTTTTGCCTCGTTTTCATCGATGTTGATTTCTAAAGCGTTAAAAGTGGGATTGTTGAGGTTGATTGCCGCTGCTTGAACGAGATAAGCAGTGTTGTCTTTCGTGATTTGCTCCAATAATGGGGTAGAGAAGTAAAGCGAATTGTTGGCTAAACCAAAATAGGCATTCTCTCTTGCTTCAATACAAGCCATTCTTTCAATAGCTTTGTACATTAAATAGATATTGCTGTTAGGCGTGTTGCGGTATTCCTCAATATTGGTGAAAAGTTGTTTGATATTATCCAAACTTGCCCCCTGATTGAGGAATTTGTAGCAAAGCTGCCCCATCACTTGTTGGCTTTGGGTTAACATTCTGTATTGGTTGTTGCTCAAAGCCATCAGAATCTTTTCAATGTCGTTTACCAATGTATTGTTGATATTTTCAACGATTTGATCGTTGAGTTTCATCCCCAGTTTGCCTAATTGTTCATCCAACATGGCCTCTTCCTTTATTTGTGCCCAGGTGATGTCATGCACTTGCTGGTCAAATGCCTCATCAGAGGATGATTTGTCTTGAATGAATTCTAATAAAACTCTGTTTTGTTCGTAGTAAGAGGTGTAGCTGTTTTCCCTGCCATCCATTCTAATGGTCTCTTTCCCCACTTTAGCCAATAGGTTTTTGTTTGTGAGAGAGGGAAGAAGTTGTGTTAAGTCTCCTACGATGAAGGCGAGAAGAGCCACACCGATGATAATCATTAACAATACACCATGCTTACGAATTTTGCCAATTGCTGCCATATTCTTTTTGTATTTTAGTTTATTTTATGTTAAAATTTAAGCGTGCAAAAGTACGTTTTTTTTTTGAGGGAATATCCCAATAGTTTCTCTGCTTTTGTAAATTCTTGATTAACAATATATTTTCTGATCTTTGAAGAGTGTACCTTGACGGTATTTAAAATAAATTCGGGAATGATGATAATTTCAATTCCGTTTTTTAAGCAAATTTCTTGCATGGTTT
>JAEEUY010000079.1 GCA_016290715.1 Bacteroidales bacterium | reverse complement strand
GTTTGCTATCTTATTGATAAAAAGGAAATAACAAACATCACCAAAGAAGAGGCCATTGCAACCTATATTGCGGGTATCTTCCGTTCCGTCCGCTTCGGTGCCGCAAGTTCACACGGGAAAGCCAATATGATGTGCTTCAATTATCTGCAAGAACAAGGAGCTTTTAAACGCTACGATGTGGGTATGTATAAAATCGATTTTGAAAAAGCGGAAAAAGCCATCGCCTCTTGGGCATCTATCATCTTGAAGTATCAGGCTACCGGCGACTTTGAAGCTGCCTCCGCTTTCAGAGCCAAATACGGGGTTATTATGCCGGACTTGCAAAATGATTTGGATAAAATAAATAAAATGGGTATTCCAAGAGATATTCGTTTTAAACAAGGTTTGAATGTTTTGAATTTAAAATAAACGGGAATATGAATATAATATTGGAACGTCCTTTGGTGCTTTTTGATTTGGAAACCACGGGATTGAACATAGGAAAAGATAAAATTGTAGAAATCTGTCTTTTAAAAGTTTTTCCTGATGGCACACAAGAGGAAAAAACGATGCGATTGAATCCGGAGTGCCATATTCCGGAAGAAGTTTCCAAAGTTCATGGCATTTACGATAAAGATGTGAAAGACAAACCCACTTTCCGTGAAGTGGCTGATGAAATTAATGATTTTATGGCAGATTGCGACATCGCCGGATTTAATTCCAATCATTTTGATATTCCATTGTTGGTGGAGGAATTTTTGCGCTGCGGGAAAATGTTTGATTTGCGGAATCGTAAACTGATTGATGTACAGCAGGTTTTCCATAAAATGGAGCCGCGTAACCTGATTGCCGCCTATAAATTCTATTGTGGCAAGGATTTAAACGATGCCCATTCTGCCGATGCGGATACCAAAGCCACTTTTGAAGTCCTGGATGCGCAAATCGCCCGCTATGCCAATACCAAGTATGTAGATAAAAATGGGAATGTCACTTGTCCTGTAACTCCTTACGTGAAAGATTTGAGCAACTTTACCGTCAATAGTCGCAATGTGGATTTTGCCGCTCATATTGTTTTGAATGACAAAGACGAAGCGGTGTTTAATTTTGGAAAGCACAAGAATACAAGAGTCAAAGAGGTCTTTACCAAAGAACCGGCTTACTATTCATGGATGATGAATGCTGATTTCCCGCTTTATACAAAACAAGTTATTACACAGATTTACAAAGAATTACAATTAGAAAAGAAATTTAATAGTTAATAGAGAATGAAAAGAGTAAGAGTTCGTTTTGCTCCCAGTCCTACAGGACCATTGCATATCGGCGGCGTGCGTACCGCTTTGTATAATTACCTTTTTGCCAAACAAAATGGAGGGGATTTTATTCTCCGTATAGAAGATACCGACCAAACAAGGTTTGTGCCTGGTGCGGAGGAATACATTATTGAAGCATTCCAATGGTTGGGAATCAAGTTTGATGAGGGAGTGCATATCGGTGGAAATTATGGCCCCTACAAGCAGTCGGAACGCAAGCCGATGTATAAGCAGTATGCTATGCAACTTATTGAAAATGGTTGGGCGTACTTCGCTTTTGACACACCCGAGGCATTGGATGCAAAGCGCAAAGAAGCGGAAGCGCAAAAGAAAACCTTTCAATATGATGCCCATACGCGCGACGGTTTATGCAATTCGTTGGCGTTGAGTGCAGAAGAGGTAACAAGACGGATACAAAGTGGGGACCCTTATGTGGTGCGTTTTAAATATCCGGCAGATTTGGATATCCATGTGCATGATTTGATTCGAGGAGAAGTGGTGATTAATTCCAACTTATTGGATGATAAAGTTTTATATAAATCAGATGGAATGCCCACCTATCATTTGGCCAATATCGTGGATGATCATTTGATGGAGGTCTCCCACGTGATTCGTGGAGAAGAGTGGCTTCCTTCGGCGCCACTGCACGTGATGCTTTATCAGGCATTTGGGTGGGAAGCACCTCAATTCGCTCATCTTCCATTACTTCTGAAACCCGACGGCAATGGAAAATTAAGCAAGCGCGATGGGGACCGTTTGGGCTTCCCTGTTTTCCCATTGCAATGGAAAGACCCCAAAAGTGGTGAAATATCTTCCGGCTACCGTGAAAGTGGCTATCTCCCCGAGGCGGTGATCAATATGCTCGCCTTGTTGGGATGGAATCCGGGTACCGATCAGGAAATGATGGATCTGGATACGTTGGTTTCACTTTTCTCCATTGAAAAAATCAGCAAGTCTGGCGCTAAATTCGATTTGGAGAAGGCAAAGTGGTTCAACCATCAATACATTCAAAAAACGGAGGATGACAAGCTTTATCCTTTGTTTGAAAAAGAACTCCAAAAGCATGGGGTACAGCCAGACAAAGACTATGCTTTGCGCGTGATGCGGATGATTAAAGAACGGGTTCATTTTATTCCTGAATTCTGGGAACAATCTTCCTATTTCTTTGTGGCTCCGACCGAATACGACCCGCAAGTAATCAAAAAACGGTGGGAGAAAGATACCAACGAACATCTCAAAAAAATGATGGATATTATCTTGTCGGTACAGCCTTACAACAAGGAAACGGCACATGATCTGGTGATGGACTATGTGCAGAGTCATGGGTTGAATATGGGTAAAATCATGAATAGTTTCCGATTGGCTTTGGTAGGTACTGCTAAAGGTCCGGATCTTTTTGAAATTATTACAACCATTGGGGTTGAAGAAACCAAAGCACGGGTTGACCGCGCGGTTAAAGAGATTATAGTAAATTAATGGGGTATGACAGACGCTATTCAAAAAATTGCTGCTGATGTGCTCAAACTGGAATCAGAAGCCGTGAGCAATTTGCAAAACTTTATAGATCAGTCGTTTGAGGATTCTGTGAATGCCATTCTCAAAATGAAAGGTCGCTTGGTGGTTACAGGCATTGGTAAAAGTGCCATCATTGCCCAAAAAATTGTGGCGACAATGAACTCTACAGGAACACCGTCTGTTTTTATGCACGCAGCCGACGCTATTCATGGCGATTTGGGCATTATCCAGCCCGACGATGTGGTGTTGTGTCTTTCCAAAAGTGGCAACACACCAGAGATTTCTGTGCTTATCCCTTTTTTGAAAATGAATGGGAATAAGCTGATTGCCTTGGTGGGCAATACGGATTCCTTTTTGGCAAAAGAGGCGGATTATATCCTGAATTGTTCGGTAAAACAGGAAGCCTGTCCCAATAACCTTGCGCCCACCTGCAGTTCCACTGCACAGTTGGCGATGGGAGATGCCTTGGCCAGTTGTTTGATAGAATTGCGCGGATTTACTTCTAAAGATTTTGCCAAATATCATCCCGGTGGTGTATTAGGGAAACGCCTCTATATAAAGGTGTGCGACCTTTATAAGTATAACGAAAAACCACAAGTGCTGACGACTGACCCCATTCAAAAGGTGATTCTTGAAATCTCCGGTAAATGTCTCGGGGTAACTGCCGTCATGGAGGACAACCATTTGGTAGGGGCGATTACTGACGGCGATTTGCGTCGTATGCTGCAAAAAAATCAGGACTTTAATTCATTGTGCGCCAATGATATTATGACGCGGAATCCCAAAACCATTGCTCCTGATGTATTGGCAGTGGAAGCTTTAGAGATGATGAAGAAAAAACAGATAACAAACATTTTTGTGGTGGATGGGGATGATTATTTAGGCGTTATCCACATCCATGATATTATTAAGGAAGGAATATTTTAATTTGATGAACGATGGCAAAAGGTTTTCTGACAATTGTTTTGCTCATTATTGCTAATGTTTTTATGACTATCGCTTGGTATGGTCACTTAAGATTACAAGAATATAGTTGGTTTTCTAAATTAGCTTTGCCAGTAATTATTCTTATCAGTTGGGGAATTGCACTAATTGAATATTGTTTTCAAGTTCCCGCCAATAGAATAGGTTTTAATGAAAATGGAGGACC
>JAEEUY010000078.1 GCA_016290715.1 Bacteroidales bacterium | reverse complement strand
TCAAAAAAAGTAATTGTTGAATAAAAATTTGAAAATATTATGAAAGTAGATATCATTTTAGCAGGTGTCGGTGGACAAGGTATTCTTTCCATCGCTTCTACAATAGGCGTTGCCGCCGTTAAAAAGGGTCTTTTCCTCAAACAAGCGGAAGTTCACGGAATGAGTCAGCGCGGCGGAGATGTGCAATCCCATTTCCGTTTGGCCGACTACGAAATCGCTTCCGACCTGATTCCCATGGGTAAAGCCGATCTGATTATCGCTGTTGAGCCGATGGAATCACTCCGCTATTTGCCTTGGTTGTCCAAAGATGGCTGGCTCATCACTAACGACCAACCGTTTATCAATATTCCTAACTATCCTGAAGAAAATATTTTAAAAGCAGAATTAAACAAATTACCGAATAAAGTTGTTTTGAATGCTGATAAGATTGCGCAAGATTTAGGCAGTGCCCGTTCAGCCAACATGGTCATACTCGGTGCCGCTGCTCCATTTCTCAAAATAGATTTTGCTGACATTGAAAATGCTGTTAAAGAAATATTTGCACGCAAAGGTGAAAGTGTAGTCAATGTTAATCTCGCTTGTCTCCGCGCAGGTTACGAATATGCTAAAAACAATAAATAATTGATTTTAAACTATCTATGTCAAATATCAATTTCTCTGAAGAAATGATAATGGTATTGGAGGATGCGAAAAATATCGCCCTCCATTATCATTATAAACAAATAGGTACGGAACATATCTTCCTTGCAATCGTAAGATTCCCTGAAGAGAGTTACACCAAACAACTTCTATCCAAATATTCCATTTCGTTTGAAAAACTCCAATACGAAATAGAGAATATGTTAGCCAATCACGACGAAGAAGAAATCGATCCTGAAAAAATCACTTATACTATTCAAGCGAACAATATTCTTCGGTCGGCAGCATTGCACGCACGGTCGTTACTCAATCCACTGGTTGAGCCACAGCACTTTATTTTAGCCACCCTCAAAGAGGGTCCCGCCGCCTCCAACAACGTGGTCAAAGCAATCCTAAATCAAATGGGTATCGGGTATCAATCTTTTTTAGCCAAAATAAAAAACGAGAACTTAACAGGAAGAGAAGATGACGATTTTGCCAGTGCAGGAGCAGATGATGATGATGATGACCGTCGCCGGTTTGTGAGCAGCAAAAAAAACAGTGGAAAAAATGGAAGCGGCACGCCCATGTTGGATAGTTTTGGAAAAGACTTGACCAAGTATGCCGAAGAAGGAAAATTGGATACGATTGTAGGTCGTGAAAAGGAATTGGAACGTATTGCCCAAATATTAAGTCGCCGCAAAAAAAACAACCCCGTACTTATCGGAGAACCCGGTGTGGGCAAGTCGGCCATTGCCGAAGGCTT
Organism: Bacteroidales bacterium; assembly: GCA_016290715.1. Classification (GTDB taxonomy): domain Bacteria; phylum Bacteroidota; class Bacteroidia; order Bacteroidales; family WCHB1-69; genus UBA1756. Next base: position 13,768 of record JAEEUY010000078.1, on the reverse strand, counting down.
GGCCATCCGCATTAAAGAAGGCAAAGTGTCTCGTATCTTATTGAATAAGAGAATTGTAAGTCTTGACATGTCGTCTCTCGTCGCAGGCACCAAATACCGTGGACAATTTGAAGAACGCGTACAGAACATTTTAAGCGAACTGGAACACAATCCTGATGTCATTCTTTTTATTGATGAATTGCATACGATGGTAGGTGCTGGTTCCGCACCAGGCAGCTTAGACGCTTCCAACATGTTCAAACCGGCTCTCGCCCGTGGAGAAGTGCAATGTATCGGTGCCACCACTCTTGACGAATACCGTCAGTACATTGAGAAAGACGGTGCACTTGAACGACGCTTCCAAAAGATACTCCTCGAACCGACCACTCCCGATGAAACCATCGATATTTTAAACAATATCAAAGACAAATACGAAGAACACCACGGCGTAAAATATGCCGATGAAGCAATCAAGGCCTGCGTTTCATTATCCAATCGCTATATCACTGATCGCTGTCTTCCCGACAAAGCCATTGATGTTTTAGACGAAGCCGGTTCCCGCGTACGCATTCAAAATGTGGTAGTACCTGACGAGCTGTTGGAAATTGAAAAAGAAATTAGTCATTTACAAGAGCTTAAGAATCAAGCGATTCAAGAGCGGCAATACAATTCTGCAGCCGAATTCCGCAATCAGGTTAAAGAAGCCGAAAGCCGTTTGGAAATGGTTAAACAACAATGGGAAAAAGAGGAGAACAACAATCGTCCGATAGTTAGCGAAGAGAAGGTTGCAGAAGTGGTCGCCATGATGACGGGAGTTCCTGTACAACGGATTGCCAAAAGTGAAGGAGAAAAGCTGCTTCGCATGAGTGATGAACTGAAAGGAACCGTTATCGGACAAGACGATGCTATTATTAAAATTGCCAAAGCCATCCGTAGAAACCGCGCCGGACTTAAAGATCCGAATAAACCCATTGGCACGTTCCTCTTTTTAGGGCCTACCGGTGTGGGAAAAACCTATCTGGCCAAAGTATTGGCAGAATACCTTTTCGATTCGCCGGATGCCATGGTGCGCATCGATATGAGCGAGTATATGGAAAAACATACCGTTTCCCGACTCATTGGGGCACCTCCCGGCTACGTGGGCTACGAGGAAGGAGGCCAACTTACCGAAAAAATACGGAGAAAGCCCTACTCTATTGTGCTTTTAGACGAAGTGGAAAAAGCACACAAGGACATTTACAATGTTCTTTTGCAGGTATTTGACGATGGTGTCCTCACCGATGGCATGGGCCGGAAAGTGGATTTCAAAAACACTATCCTGATTATGACTTCCAACGTAGGATCGCGCGAATTAAAAGATTTTGGCGGAAATATGGGATTTAGCACCACAGCTACCGAAGCCGCCCAAGATAAAAAAAGTCAGAAAATCATTGAAAATTCCCTCAAAAACCAATTTCCTCCCGAATTTCTCAATAGAATTGACGACATCGTTTACTTTAAATCACTCAATGTTGAAGAGGTGATCCAAATTATCAATCTGGAACTCAATAAACTACTGGAAAGAGTAGGATTAATGGGAATGGATGTGCGTATTACTGATAGTGCCAAGGAATTCTTAGCCAAAGAAGGATGGGATGCCAATTATGGTGCCCGTCCGCTAAAACGCGCTATCCAAAAACATGTTGAGGATTTGTTGGCCGAAGAAATTTTGCTTAAAAACGAAGTCTCCGGACTTACCATGCTGGTAGATTACGATGATGTGGCAGAAGATTTGGTCATTATTAAAAACAGTGGTGAAATAGAGGACAGATCTGAGGTGAAAACAAAAAAAGAATTGGTGGATGCAACTGCCGTCGTTGAAGAAAAATGATTAGATTCTCACGATTAGGTCTTTTCCTTTCTGGCCTTGCCATCTTATTGATATTGTTTTATTTGCAAAGATTATTTGTATATAAACATAGTCAATTCACCTATGGAATTGTAATTTATGATCAAACAGTTGAGGATGAGGAAAATGAAGTTGAGATGGATCTTTACTACTATATCGGGATGAATGCTTACCACAAGAAAGTGATGGAAAACACCAGTTTAGCCAATCAGAATGTGGTTGTCCGCTACTTTCCCAAAAAGCCCTACAAAGGGAAAATATACACTCCTGCCCGATTTTGGCTGGTTGACGCCCTTTGGATGCTATTTCCCCTCATGCTATGGACTGCTTTTGTTTTCACCCTTCTGAATGAGGACATGAAATTAGAGATAGATTGGAGGGAACACCTGTAACGCAATACATATATTATAAAAAGGGAATAGATTGGCAACGATTTATTTCGTATTTTTGCCGCCATAAAAACACTCGCTGAATTATGAACGATTTGTTAGAAAAATTAGAAGAAATCCACAAACGCTGGTTACAAATTGCGGAAGATTTGACAAAGCCAGATATCATGTCTGACATGAAACGTTACATCAAACTGCAAAAAGACTATAAGGACTTGGAACCTGTTGTGGAGGCCTACAAGAAATATAAAAACACGATTGACAACATTGCCAGCGCCAAAGAAGTGCTTCAGAATGAGAAAGATGAAGATTTTCGGGCTATGGCCAAAGAAGAACTTGAACAACTGACCGCCGACAAAGAGAAAATGGAAGAGGATATTCGTCTGCTGCTGCTGCCACAAGATCCGCAAGACAGCAAAAATGCCCAAGTTGAAATTCGTGCCGGCACGGGAGGCGACGAAGCCAGCATTTTTGCCGGAGACCTGTTCAGAATGTATCAGCATTATTGTGATAAAAAGGGTTGGAAAATTGATGTCATTTCCATGACAGAAGGCACCATGGGCGGATATAAGGAAATTGTTTTCACCATTTCCGGAGAAGGGGTTTATGGTTTGATGAAATATGAATCTGGCGTACATCGCGTACAGCGGGTACCGCAAACCGAATCACAAGGACGCGTGCACACCTCCGCCGCCTCTGTAGTGGTACTCCCCGAAGCCGATGAATTTGATGTTGAACTTCGTGAGTGTGATATCCGAAAAGACACCTATTGCTCCTCCGGTCCCGGCGGACAATGTGTAAACACCACCTACTCTGCCGTGCGCCTTACCCATATCCCCACAGGAATCGTTGTCGCCATGCAAGATGAACGCTCCCAATTAAAGAACCTTGACAAAGCAATGAGCGTTCTCCGCACCCGCCTGTTTGAACTGGAATACAAAAAATACTTGGACGACATCGCCTCAAAACGCAAAACCATGGTATCCACCGGCGACCGCTCAGCAAAAATCAGAACTTACAACTACCCCCAAAACCGCGTTACCGACCACCGTATCAATCTTACCATGTACAACCTTATCGGGTTTATGGACGGCGATATCCAAGATACCATTGAAGCTTTGCAAGTAGCTGAAAATGCCGAAAGACTCAAAGAAGACATCTAAACATTGCTTATATGAAAATAGTAATCCTTGAACCATTGGGTGTTCCTGTTGATTTTCTAAAGAATGCCATCACCCAGACTATCGGCAGTCAACATGAGTTGTGTTTTTATCCTGACAGAAAAGAAGACATCCCTTCACTCATCCAACGCTGCCAACAAGCTGACATCGTTGTTTTTTCCAATATTCCTTATAGAAAAGAGGTTATCGAACATTGTCCCCATTTAAAAGCAATCTGCATTGCATTTACGGGAATGGATCATGTGGATTTGGACTATTGCCAACAACGACAAATAAGAGTGATGAACTGTGCAGGCTATTCCACAGTGGCAGTAGCTGACTTGGTATTCGGATTAGCACTCACCCTTGCACGCAATATAAAATCTTGCGACAATGCCTGCCGCAACGGTCTGACTAAAAACGGTTTAATAGGATACGAATTAGAAGGCAAACGCTTTGGAATCATTGGTTTAGGGGCAATTGGACAACGAGTGGCGAAGATAGCCAATGCCTTTGGATGCGAAGTGCTTGCCTACACTCGCACACCCAAAGAAGTGGAAGGAGTTGCCCTCACCGATCTCCACACATTGATGAGCCAATGTGATATTGTTTCTCTTCACATTCCCTTGAACGATGATACGCGCGGTATGATTGGCGATAAGGAATTGTCATGGATGAAGTCTGATGCTATCCTCATCAATACTGCCCGCGGCGGCGTAATAAAAACCGATGCTTTGGTTAAAGCCCTCAAAGAGCACCGTATTGCCGGCGCAGGTATAGATGTTTTTGATATGGAACCCCCAATTCCCAAAAACTACGAATTGATGCAATGCAATAACGCCATTTTCACTCCACATGTTGGCTTCGCTACCCAACAAGCTTTTGAAAAACGTGCCTACATTATTGCACAAAACCTCAAGGAAATGGTTTCCTAATCTTCAGGCTTCCCCTCTTCCGTCATATTGACTAAAAAAGTAAAGTTCAATTTCCCGTAATTCCGATGCTGGTAAAAGTTAGGATGTGCTGAGAAATCATGCGCTCTGCTGTGCTCCAATATCAGCCAACCATCCGGTTTTAAGAGCTGGCGCGAAAAAACAAGTTCGGGGATGCGTTCAATCCCTTCCATATCGTATGGCGGATCCGCGAAAATAATATCCACTGGCTGCCGCAAACGCTCCAAATACTGGAAAGCATCCGCCTTAATAGCCGTAAGGTTGGTATAATTTAACTGGGAAGCCATCTTTTTGATAAAATCAACACACGGCTGGAAATTATCTATTGCTGTAACAGAGACAGCCTCACGAGAAGCAAATTCCAAGCTGATATTTCCAGTGCCCGCAAAAAGATCCAACACCGTAATCCCATCAAAGAAAAAGTAATTATTAAGAATATTAAACAAACTCTCCTTGCCGAGGTCAGTGGTTGGACGGACAGGCAGGTTGTTAGGGGCAACGATTTTTTTCCCTTTGTTTTTTCCGCTGATAATGCGCATAAATTGAGAAGTTAAATTAAATTTGATTATATAAAACTACTTCTGGCAAACAAGCAGCGAGAGATACACGAGTACCCGCACTATTCATAATAGAAATATTCTTATCCTCTCCCACCCAATCAACCAAAGGCAGGTACTGGGAAAGAAAAGCAAAGGATTTTTTAGCATCTGCCAACACCCCTGACAACAATACGGGAGTCTTTTCCAACGGCATTTCAAATTGTTGTAAAAGATTTAAAATGAAAAACAACAAGTCGTGAACCGTGGTGAATGTGAATGCGTTAATAATCTGCAGCTGATTCTCTTTCACAATAACAAAGTCGGCTTTCCCCGAAGAAAGATACAATAACAATTGGAAGGGTTCCGTGGAAAAGTTTCTTTTGAGGTGGAAATACAATAATTTGGAAAGATGATGGAACTTCTTTTGTATGCCCAACGTGTGCAATTGTATGATTGTTGTTTGACTAAAAGGATACAAAGCCAGATAATCATCTATCATATCCTCTAAAACAGCTTCGTTATCAGAGAGTTCCATAATAGGAGCAAGATATTGGGAAGCAGGTGACTGATATAACTCTCGAGGAACCAATACAGGGGGAGTCGGGTGTACAATTATAGGCACTTCTCCACAAAGATCAGTGCCAAAAAAAGAGCCGCATTCGCGTTGTAAAGCAGCAAATGAGGCACTTTTATAAGTATTAAAGATTATATTATTGGATGAATCAACCTTAGTAAGGGAGAAACCATTATGAAACAGATGAATGGATTTAAAATTATTCATCGTCGCTATTAGCTTGACCGATTTCCTTAACTTCTATAGAAGGCGATACCGTATCTCCCAATTGAATACCCACGCATTTTGCTCTTTCACGAGCATCATTTTCCAAATTCTTATACATCATTTTAGCAAAAAACCTACGCATGGCACCACTGTTTTCAGGAACGATTGATTTTCCCATATCATTCAATAAGACATCTACAGGAACATAAATGGCAAATTTCTGCACCAAACTATCCGTAGTGCATATCTCGATTTTGTATTTTTCATTATCAAGAAATGGGATATATTGGAAATCAGCCATTTCAATCTTATTCTCCCCTTCACGTTTGTCATTTAATTCAAACAGGATCTCTTCCATTTTGGCTTTGATAGGGATTCTCACCTCTTTCGTTCCATAAAGATTCTTTTCTTCCCGCTCCTTCATGGACATATTTTCAATATCTTCCTTGGTTATTCCGGCGATGACGGTATCTTTCAAATAGATATTTTTAATAACACTTTCCCCATTTTCATAAAAATCCACCAATTTATCGATATTGTCGGCATATTGCCCATTTTCCTTCTTATACAATTTCTGGAGTTCCGCAATCGCGGTCAAACGATTGGCATTCAACTCTCTGCGATAATTGTACACCTCTGCGTATTTTTGGGGACGAAGAATAGACTTAGCAGTTAACACCACCAAAACCAAAGCAATAACGCCTAAAAATGAGCCCATTATAACTCTACTTTTCATATAAATGTTCTTTTAGTTGATATAAATTTGAAATTCTAAAAACAATTTGCAAAAATACTATTTTTTTTGGGGTTATACTCAACTTTTTGCAAGTTTTTTGAAAAAAAATTATTGTAATTTTGTCGCTCAAATTAGAGGTATGTTTCATTTCCTGCAAAAGTATAATATTTTACTGCTTCTCGCCTGCACAATACTCCTTGTTTGCATGGGGGTTGAATTGTGGAATATTCCCGTAACTTTCACGCCCAATTTTATCCAACAACCTTACACACAATCACTTGCCAAAGTATTTTTACCTCACTCCCCCCTATTTACCGTCAGCGCCATATTTCTTTTTATTCTGCAAATTCTTTTGCTATTCATCTATTACAAGAGAAGTAATTATGCTGAAGAAAACATATTTTTCCCCATTTTCTGGATATTATTATTATCTTTTACAAGTCGTTATCTCTCATCTCTCACCCCTGCTTTTATTGTCAATCTTATCATTATTTTTCTGCTCATCATCAATCAAAACAAACTTAACAGCACCTATCAGAACAGGGCTCTTCTTTCCGGAATTGCCATCGGCATCGCCTCTTTATATGATTTCACTGCCACCTTCCTAACCATATATGTTATTGCCACGTTGATTATATTTAGTTCCAAAACATTCAAAAATATCCTGGTGCTTCTCTGCGGGTACCTTTTCACCTATGTTTATGTATTTGCATATCATTTCTTTGCAGGAGATATTGTTGACTATTGGGGGAGCTTTCAGCTCATCAAATCCATTTTCCCTTTGTTCACCCAAGTGCGTCTCAACCTCATAGAAACCGTCTCATTGGTTACTTTGTTTTTACTTGTCTTATATATCATCGTTAAAATTAAAATCTCTTTCGACAGCAAACTGATAGTGATAAGAAAAAGTTTAATTACCCTACATATTTTATTCATTATCACTATCTTAATGTCAATAACCACTAATTTGGCATTTCCTCAATCATTTCAATATACGATGATTCCGTTCATCATTTATTTTTCTACCTTGCAAGAAAGCACACGATTCAATCTCGCCAACGAAATAGTGCTTACCTTATCAGGGGCTGCCTATATCCTTCTTCAGATATTATAAACAGTCTCTCTTCTCGACATTTAGCGCCAAATTTGCCCAAATTCAAACGCACCACTATTTTTCGGCAGGGTATCAGCAAAAAAAAATAATTAAAAATTTGCAATAAAAATGCACTCTATCGATTTTTATCGTAATTTTGCACGATAAAAATTGCAAAAAAAATAACATTTAAAATAGACACTTTATGGCAGAAGAAGAAAACAAAACGATAGAGCCTGTGGAAGAGCATAACCACGGAAAAATCGTTCAAGTGAACATTGAGAATCAAATGAAAACGGCGTACATAGATTATTCTATGTCGGTTATTGTTGCACGAGCCCTGCCAGATGTCCGCGACGGGTTGAAACCTGTTCACCGGCGTATTCTGTATGCCATGTGGGATATGGGAATTGTAGCAGGGAAACCTTTTAAGAAATCAGCAAGAATTGTAGGGGAAGTGCTTGGTAAGTACCACCCCCACGGAGACACCGCTGTATATGATGCCATGGTACGTATGGCACAAGAGTGGTCGCTCCGCTACCCTTTTGTAGATGGACAAGGTAACTTCGGCTCTGTGGATGGCGACAGTCCTGCCGCCATGCGTTATACCGAAGCGCGTCTCCGTAAAATCACCGAAGAGATGCTTGACGATATCCAAAAAGACACCGTGGATTTTCGCAACAACTTTGATGACTCTTTACAGGAACCTGTTGTGCTCCCCGCCAAAATGCCCGGATTGTTGGTAAACGGCTCTTCCGGCATCGCCGTCGGCATGGCCACTAATATGGCTCCACATAATTTGAATGAAGTGTGCGATGGTATCATTGCCTACATCGACAATAATGAGATTACCATCCCCGAATTGATGCAATATATTAAGGCTCCAGACTTCCCAACCGGCTGCACTATCTATGGTTATGAGGGCGTTAAAAACGCTTTTGAAACGGGACGCGGACGTCTCGTCATGCGCGCCAATGTGAATATTGAGGAAGAAAACGGCAAATCCAAACTGGTAGTAACCTCTCTTCCGTATATGGTCAATCCGTCTGAAATGATCCAACGTACAGTTGAACTTGTAAAAGAAGGTAAAATTGACGGCATCGCCAATATAGAGAACCTTACCAACAAAAGAAACGGCACCCGTATCGTTTATGATCTGAAAAAAGAAGCCATACCGAATGTGGTGCTCAATAAATTGTACCAATACACCGCTTTGCAATCCTCATTCAGCATCAACAATGTGGCTCTGGTCAATGGCCGTCCAATGACGCTGAATCTGAAAGATTTGATTGAAAATTACGTGAAACACCGCCACGAAGTGGTTGTTCGCCGCTGCCAATTCGAACTCAAAAAAGCGCAAGAGCGCATGCATTTGGTGGAAGGCTATTTAAAAGCACTTGACATCATTGATGAAATTATTGCCCTCATCAAATCTTCCCGTACTCCCAATGATGCCATCAACGGATTAATGAGCCAATGGGCATTTTCTGAAATCCAGGCACGCGCCATCGTTGATATGCAACTTCGCCGTCTGACAGGATTGGAAAGAGAAAAGCTCCAAAACGAGTACGATGAACTCGCAAAACAAATCGACTACCTCACAAAAGTATTGGCAGATATCTCTCTGCAAATGCAAATCATCAAAGATGAGTTAACCGAACTGAAACAAAAATATGGAGACGAACGGCGTTCCCACATCGAACTCTCCGCATCAGAATTTAGAATCGAAGATACCATTGCCGACACCGAAGTGGTGATCACCATTTCTCATCTCGGCTATATCAAACGCACCTCCCTTTCCGAATACAAAGCACAAAACAGAGGTGGAAAAGGTTCGAAAGCCAGCGGTTCGCGCGATGATGACTTCATCGAACAACTTTACATTGCCACCAACCACAACTACCTGTTGTTCTTTACGGAAAAAGGCCGTTGCTTCTGGCTTCGCGTATTTGAGATTCCAGAAGGGAACAAGACCTCCAAAGGTCGGGCCATCCCGAATCTCATCAACATTGAGGGAGACGATAAGATTAAAGCGGTTATCAATATTAAAGACTTGACAGACAAGGAATTCATTGAAAATAATTATATCATCTTATGTACAGAAAAGGGTATCATCAAGAAGACCTCTCTTGAAGCATACTCTCGTCCGCGTACCAATGGTATCAATGCTATCATTGTTCGGGAAGATGACCACTTGTTGGAAGCACAACTCACCAATGGAAGCAACGAGATCATGATGGCACTGCATTCAGGAAAAGCCGTACGTTTCAATGAGCAAACGGTTCGTCCGGTAGGCAGAAATGCCTCCGGTGTCCGTGGTATCACATTAGCAGACAAAGATGACTTTGTAGTAGGCATGATCTGTCTGGATAATGCGGAAGCGAACGTGATGGTGGTTTCCGAAAAAGGCTACGGAAAACGCTCATGGCTCAACGACTATAGAATCACCAACAGAGGCGGCAAAGGGGTTAAGACCATCAATATCACCGATAAAACAGGTGGTTTGGTCGCTCTCAAGAAAGTTACCGATGAGGATGATTTGATGATCATCAACCGTTCCGGTATCGCCATCCGCATGCACATCGACCAGTTGCGCGTAATGGGGCGCAACACCCAAGGCGTTCGACTAATCAATTTAAAAGACAATGATTCCATCGCCGCCGTGGCGCAAGTGCCGAAACAAGAAGATGAAGAAGAGATGATTACGAATGACGAGAATATAGAAAACGACACTTCATCAGCCCCAACCAATGAGTAACCTATCCGAAAGGTCTTTGCTCAAACAAAGACCTTTCGATTTTTATATCCAACATCATTTTTCGTCTTTAAAATATAATTCATGAATATCAGTGGAATTATTACGACACTCAACGAGGAAAACAATATCGCTGAAGCTATAAAATCCTTGCAAAGAGTTTGCAATGAAGTAATTGTCGTTGACTCCAACAGTACAGACAGAACCGTTGAGATTGCACGTGATTTGGGGGCCAAAGTATATTTGCAGAGCTACCTTGGAGACGGCATACAAAAAAATGTTTCGCTACAATACGTTACCAATCTATGGGTCATCAGTATTGATGCTGACGAACGCTTAAGCGATGAACTTGTAACATGGATACAGCAAACCGATTTTGAAAACACTCCCTACGATGGCTTTGCCGTGCGCCGCCGCAACTATATTGGCAGCCGGTGGATCAAATGCTGCGACTGGTATCCGGATTATCTTGTACGCATATACCGGCACGACAAACTGCGTTTCCGCGATGTAAAACAACATGCCTTCGTGCCTATGGTTAACACATTGAAAATTAAAGCGGATCTCATTCATTATCGTTATAAGAACTGTGGAGAACTTTTCTCCAAACCAGCACGGAATTATAGTACCAGAGGAGCAAAAATCCTATACTTGCAAGGCAAGAAAGCCCATGCATTTACACCCTTCCTACACGGAACCGCAGCATTTTTCAGCAATTACCTCTTTCGCGGAGGCATTTTGGGTGGCGTGGATGGCTTTACTCTTTCCTTAGCCATTGCCTGCAACAGCTATATGAAATATGCCAAACTTCTTGAATATCAAAGGGATCCACAAGTATTGAAAGCTGAAAATTTTGACAATGTCTGGTGATGTTCCCCTCTCCCAAAAACTTCCAGCTAATACAGAACAGCCCCCACTACCCCACTCAACAAAATCAGCAAAATGGGACTCAACTTGAATTTCAAGGAGGCAATAAAAACGGTCAGACAAATAACAACACTTATCCATAATTGACGATTCTCTACCGACCAATTGCCAAAATTTTCCGGCGTGATGAGTACCAATGCCGCCGCCGCAATCAACCCCACCACAACCAATCGCAATAGGCCGATAACACTTGTTACCTTGCTGTTGGCTCTGTATTTCAAAAAAAATCTACTGATAATCATCATTAAAACAAACGGTAGCAAGATTACCGCAAAAGAGGCAAGTATCGCACTTGCAATGCCCACCCACTCCGCATAACCGGCATTCACCGCCACCGTATAACCGGAATAGGTCGCCACATTGATACCCACCGGTCCAGGAGTCATCTGACTCGTAGCAACAATATCCGTAAACTCTTGCGCCGTCAGCCAGGCATTTTCCTCCACCACTTCGTGCTGAATAAGCGCAATCATAGAATAACCTCCGCCAAAACAAACAATTCCTATCTTACAAAACGTATAAAAAAGTTTCCAAAAAATCATTCTTCCACCTCCTTTCTATCCTGCAAACAACCATAAATGTAACCACACACTATCGCTACAACAATTATCCAAACAGGAGAAACACCCCACATATAAATCAATAATGCTGAAACAACTGGAATCCATGCATTCTTCCATGATATTTGAGCAGTTTTTGACAATTTGAAAACCGGTGCGGCAATCAAAGCAACCACTGCAGGACGTATGCCTTTAAAACAACGTTCCACCCATATATTTTCTTTCCAGTAGCGGAAACCTGTTGCCAATAACAATATGATGAGAATCGGGACTGCAATATTTCCCATAACCGACACCACTGCACCCCGGAAACCCCGCAGACGATACCCAATATTGGTAGCCATATTCACAGCAAATACCCCTGGCAACGCTTGCGACAAAGATAATATATCCAGAAAATCCGTTTTCGCCAGCCAACCTCTACGATCCACCAACTCCTTTTCCATCAATGGAATCATGGCATAACCTCCGCCTATAGTGAAGGTTCCTATTTTAAAAAATGACCAAAAAAGCTGGAAATATGGTATTTTCATAGATTACGCTTGCCAACGCTGCCTCGCAACTTCAAAAAGCAAAATTCCCGTCGCTACCGAAACATTGAGTGAACGAATGGTCCCCACCATAGGGATTCGCACCGAACCGTTGCATTTGCGCAGATAGTCCCAGGCAATTCCCTCATACTCATTTCCCATAATCAGACAGACGGGTTTGGTATAATCCCGCTCGTAATATATATGCGATGCCTTTTCCGTAACGCCCACCACTTCAATACCAGACTCCTGCAGAAAATCAATCACTTCAACCAAATTGGAGTGACGGCAGATGGGCACTTTGTGCAAGGCACCTGCAGAGCTTTTCACGGCATCTTCGTTCAACTGGGCACCTCCTTTCAATGGAAGAATTACGGCATCCACCCCCGCGCACTCAGCCGAGCGCACAATGGCCCCAATGTTCCGCACATCTGTTATCTTGTCCAATATCAATAAAAAAGGAGTCCGCCCCTGCTCATACAAATAGGGAACAATCTGGAAAATGTCGTCGTACTCAATCGCCGAAATCATCGCCACCACCCCTTGGTGATTCCCCCGCGTAAAACGATTCAACTTCTCAACAGGGACGTATTGGAATGGCACTTTGTGCTGGCGAACCTCAAAAAACAGTTCTTTAAACAAAGTACCACTCAAACCTTTTTGCAGGAAAATCTTGTCAATCGTCTTTCCGCTCTCTAAAGCTTCCATCACAGGACGAATCCCATAAATAATAGACTCCTGATTATTTTGTTTTTCTTGATTCATTGACACTTTTTTACGTTTCTACTCACTCAATACCCAGGCGCCCTTGATAGTAGAAGCAAACGCTTCCGCCTCCCCTTCCGAGCCAAACACTTTCAAACATATACGCAAACGCGAGGTCTTATCCGACTGATGCAGGATGAATGGCTCGTATTGAGCAAAATGATGATTTTTAATATGACGCACACAATCCGATTCATTCAAGAAGCTTCCATGTACCACATAATACCTACCAGATTGAAAATCAATATGTTGTAAGTTATTTATATCAAATGGAGGGCGTTCAACTTCGATAGGGGTTTCTTCTTCAGGATCCATCTCCGCCAGCATGGTATCCATAACAACCGTCGTATCTGTCGCCGCTACTTCGTTCATTTCCACACCCACTGGTTCTCCTACCACTACCTCTGAAACTTTTTGAGGGATGCAGTAACGATTATACAATTCAATTATCTGGTTTTTAAATAGATATGCAAGACATCCTATAACCAATAAAACAAAGATAATGATCACCCACATCCAACTTTTCTTTCTTTCCTCTTTCTCTACCTCGTCAACTTCGGGTTCAGGTGCCGGCATGGATTCCTCTTCAAGTGCTGCCACTGGGGCAGGTTCGGGAGATTCTACAGGCTCAGGTTCGACTGCCGATACTGGTTCAGGTTCAGGTTCAGATGCCGACATGGGGGCCTCTTCAAGTGCTGCCACTGGGGCAGGTT
>JAEEUY010000077.1 GCA_016290715.1 Bacteroidales bacterium | reverse complement strand
ACCCAAAACTTCACCCTTCAACAGTTGTTGGATAGCGCTTTTAAGAACCGCTCGGATTTGCGTGTTGCAGAGGAGTCGGTCTCGCTGGCTGAACAAGAGGAGAAGTTGGCAATACGAGAACGGATTCCTGACGTTGAATTGGTGTTGGGAGCCAATTATAACACGAGAGTGCGCAATGAGGAGGCGCCTGCCCCTCCGTTTATGGGATATAGTGTGGGACTAACCATTCCTCTACCTGTACTGAGTGTCAATGCAGGTGTTCGTAAAGCGAGTATGCTTCGACAGCAACAAGCCAAATTGCAAAGTCAGTCTATTAGAAATTCCATTCAGGGAGAGGTGGTCAGAGCGTATAATGTCTATCAGGCATCTCTTCAAAAAGTCAAGGTTTACAATGATGTCCTTATGGTCAATGCCCAAAAGGTGTTGGAGGGTAAGCTTTATGCCTATCAGCGGGGTGAAACTTCTTTGTTAGAGGTGTTGACAGCCCAGCATACATTCAATGAGATTCAAAAAGACTATGCGACTTGCGTTTATGATTGTATGGTGGCTTTAATTGAATTGGAGAGAAGTATAGGATTGTGATAGGTGCTGAAATTTCCTGTTCGGCGGACCGCAATGGTTCTCTATACAATCTCTTTCAGAATGTCAGGAAGAGCAATCTTTTCATGATGAAGTGTTTCAATTTTTTCTTTTCCCATGGTAGTGAGTGAAAAGAACATCTGACGCTTGTCTTCCTTACATAAATTTCTGGAAATCAAATTTTTCTTTTCAGCAGAGGCAATCACTTTGGAGGCATTGGAGGTGGTTATCCCCAATGCCTCGGCTACAGCACTAGACGAAAGTTTACTCTTTTCCTTTAGTGTGCACAATAGCATTGCTTCATTGATGTTTAATTCAAATTTTTGCAAAAAATGATGTTCTAGTTCTGAGATGGCGCGGTTTATATCGCGCAGGCGGCATATAATTTGTTTGTCCATGCTATATTAGATAAATAGGTTTACACAAGCATCTTCGGCGCGGTTCATATAGGTGGCGACACCGCCAATGGTAACTCCATCAATGAGTTCTTCTTGGTGTACGCCCATCATGTCCATTGACATCTGGCAGGCGATGAACTCCACTCCGCTATTCATGGCTTGTTGACGAAGTTCTTCCAACTGGCTGATGTTCTTCTTCCGCATGATGTTGCGCATCATCTTGTCGCCAATACCGCACATGCTTAACTTGGATAGTTTCAGTTTGCGCGAATCTGACGGCAGCATCCATGAGAACATCTTCCCGAAAAAGTCTTTTTTGATGGCTGGTTTTTCCACTTTTTTGATGACATTCAATCCCCAGAATGTGAAGAAAATGGATACTTTGTGGCCGGTGGCCGCAGCGCCATTGGCTAATACAAAGGTGGCCAATGCACGGTCAAGGTCATCACTAAACATGATGAGGGTTTTGTTTTTCGACATGGCACCTCCTGCAAACGCTTGTGCAGGCTGGTCACCGCCTTTTTCAATCACTACCGAATAATAGCCGTCGCTGTTTGTTTTCGACAAGAAGCGATTGCCGGTGGATTGGCACCACGCCTCGGCATCTCTCGGGAAACCGGGGTCAGTGGCTTTCACCTCAATTCGCTCACCCGCAGTCATCGCGTCCATGTTGTTCTTCAGTTTCAGAATCGGACCGGGGCATTGAAGGCCGCAAGCGTCAACGGTGATGACTTTTTTCTCGCAGGAATTGGGGACATTTGTCTTATTCATATTGTCAGTGATATTGGAATTGTTGTTTGTGTGTGATATGGTTTGGGTGGCCAATGTGTAGGTCTTGTATCCTCCGGAGAGGTTGCGTACATTTTTGAAATGATGTCCAGTGAGGATTTTTAATGCGATGTAACCGCGCAATCCGATGGCGCAGAATACAATAATAGGTCGGTCAGCAGGAATCTCATGGATACGTTCACGTAGTTCATCCACGGGAATGTTGATAGCATTGCGTATAGTTCCTAAACTGTATTCATCTTTTGTTCTCACGTCAATCAAAGTTGTGCCGCTCAAGTCCATATCTTTTAGTTCGCGCCAATGGATAACGGGCATGGAACCGTTGATGATGTTGGCAGCAGTGTAGCCTGCAATGGCGATAGGGTCTTTGGCAGAGGAGAATGGTGGCGCGTATGCATGTTCCAATTTAATTAAGTCGTAGATAGTACCGCCGTTTTTGATTAGGAGTGCCACCTGGTCGATGCGCTTATCTACGCCGTCGTGTCCCACACATTGTGCGCCGTAGATTTTGCCGCTTTGTGGGTCAAAGGTTAGTTTGGTGGTCATCTGGAAGGCTCCAGGGTAGTAGGAAGCGTGGGCAGCAGAAGAAGTGGTGGATTGCTCAAAGGAGATTCCCATCTGTTGTAGTCGTTTGGCGGGAAGCCCGGTAGCGCCAACGGTCAGGTCGAATACTTTGGCGATAGAGGTCCCGATGGCTCCTTCGTACTCGTAATGGTTGCCAAACACCATATTGTCGGCTACGATACGTCCCTGCCGGTTAGCAGGGTTGGCGAGGAAATTCAGCCACGGCTTTCCGGTGAGCGGGTGCACGAACTCTATGGCATCGCCCACTGCATACACGTCAGTGGCAGAGGTTTGCAAATAACTATCCACTTTGATGCCACGTTCTCCAAGTTCAATCCCTGCCTTGGTGGCAAGTTCTGTGTTGGCACGAACCCCTACAGAAAGCAAAACCAAATCGGCCATAATATTTTCCCCATCGGTAAAGCAAACGCGCAAACGGCCGTCAGCCTGCTCGAAATGGGAAACTCCGGTTTTCAGCCATAAACCTATCCCTTGGTCCATCAAGTGTCGGTGTACGTGCGAGGCGATGGAAAAATCAACAGGGGCCATCACTTGGTCAGCCATTTCTACGATAGAAACTTTTGCCCCTGCGTGTTGCAGATTTTCGGCCATTTCAAGCCCAATGAACCCGCCGCCTACTACCACGGCACTTTGTACTTTATGTGTGTTCAGGTAACTTTTGATACGGTCGGTGTCCGTCACATTCCGGAGAGTGAAGATGCCTTCCGCCTCAATCCCTTTCAACGGGGGAACCACCGGCGTGGATCCAGGCGAAAGGAGCAGTTTGTCGTAGCTTTCGGTATAGGAAGAACCATCCTTTTTCTTCACAGTTACCGTTTTAGTGGCAGTGTTGATATGGGTAACTTCATTTTCCACACGCACATCAATGTTGAACCGCTTGCCAAAACCTTCGGGCGTTTGCACGAAAAGCTTGTCGCGGTCTGAAATCACTCCTCCGATATAGTAGGGGAGACCGCAATTGGCGTATGAGATATATTCTCCTTTTTCCAGCAGGATAATTACTGCTGATTCGTCGGCTCTGCGGATGCGTGCGGCAGCAGTGGCCCCGCCAGCCACACCGCCAATGATAACATGTTTCATATTTTTTTGGGTTAATTATTGATATTTTTTTTCTGTAAAATTTGGATGTGCAAAAATAATATTATTTTCTTATAAAAAATATTTCTAATGGAAAATAATTAAGATTTGGTCAATGAGTGTCGCATGATGTATAAATTTATACATGAGAAAAAAACACATTGTCTTTCTCAAAATAAAATGTAAATTTGCAAATTAAAATCTTTAGGATTTTGTTATATTGTGCATAATTAAAAACGGATACATTTTTCACTTAAAGAAATTAAAAAAAACGATATATGAAAAAATTTTTACTTCAATTAGTGACAGCCGTATTGTTTCTTTTGCCGGCTGCGCTCAAGGCGCAAGACATCGTGGAAATCAGCAACGGCAACCATAATTTTTTTAATAGTGCATTGCCGACATACACCGCGGCTAACGATTCGGCGTCCACCGAGATCTACACGGCAGCGGAAATTGGCCGGGCGGGGACTATCTACAGTATCACGTTCAAAGGCTCGTGGTATTCTGCGACCCGCAATGTTGATATATATATGGTGCACACCAACAAGACCTCCTTTCAAAATTCCAAAGACTGGGAGCATGTCACTACCGCCGATCGTGTGTACAGCGGGATTTTCGCTTTTCCGGGGTATGAAGTCACGATAGACCTTCAAGTTCCGTTCCAGTACAACGGTATCGACAACCTAGTGCTTGTGGTGGACGACAATACCGGAATTGCTTCAGGTGAGATGTTAAATATCGAATGTTTCTACGCCTCCTCGCTCCCACACGGCCTTGAAATTCACAGTAACGACGTGAACTATGACCCTACTCATCCCGGAAATCCAGTGAACCTCACAGTAGAACTAAGAAACAGCAAGAACCAAATTTGGCTAGGCTGTACCTCAACGTGTCCACCGCTCACCAACCCTACCGCCTCCTT
>JAEEUY010000076.1 GCA_016290715.1 Bacteroidales bacterium | reverse complement strand
GTTGTCCTTCCGCGTAAAGCGTGTCAAAAGCCAAAGAGGATTTTCCAGACCCGGACAATCCTGTGATGACAACTAATTTATTTTGAGGAATTTCAACATCTATATTTTTGAGATTGTTTACTTTAGCTCCTTGGATGACGATATTTTTCTGTGCTGCCATTATTGATTTCTAAAAGAATGCAAAAGTAATGAAAACTTTTCATTTATAATAAAAAAAGCCGCTCAATTTGGCGGCTTTTTTAGTAACAAATTATGTATTAAAAAATTTGGGACATTACGCCGGGGTGCAGTACCGAACTTGCTTGCGTCTGACTATTGGTATAAATACTTTCCGCTTGTTTGGCCAAAGCATCATTTTTAGTATTCTTAAATAGATCGATTAAAAACGTAAGACTACGGATTTGTTGTGCATATTCGTTCACCTCTTTATTCCACTCCGTTTCCGCTTGTTGTATGGCGGCACTGTTGCTTCCGTCTATTTGTTGGCGTTGAATTTCATAGGATTGGATGTTTTGCAAATTGACAGACATCATGGCACTGATGTCAGACAGGATGACGGGGGCTGTTTTGGAAAAATCCAAATCATTGCATGCAGTGGGTGAAATATCTGCCAATCGTGGCAGGAAGTTAGCGTAAAGATCTTCTAAATTGTCATGGTGGATTTGCAGTGTTCTTTCGTCTGTTCTGTTGTAGAAATTGAGTTCCGAACGGATATGTGCAATGATTTTTCCGGAAATCTCATCTGCTTTGGCTTGATATTTGGCACCTTGCGTAGAATCAACCAACGACATTTTATGACAAATATCAGCCAAACTGATCATCAAGTCCGTATAATGCGGATTGCGGACCATTTTGTATGGTATCAACTCATCTGGAAGAACTTTTTCACAATGGTCGATAACCGTAAGCGCCTTGTCCAGTTTGCGTTCGTTGAACAATTGGTTGGCTAAGCGCAGGTGCATTCCTAATATGTAGTAACAGGTACGGAGATTATCATCAGAATTGTAAACGCGCGGGTCATTCACACCGCCCCAAGCGTATTGATAAGGCGTGTGTTGTGCATCAGGATGCTTGATTCTGTCGGGACGGGTGTGATCGTTGAATACATTCATCACCTTTTCATATAAGATGTCGGAATCAATACGACCTTGTCCGCCATTCGAGCGGATAGGCACCAAACGGTAGGCCATCCCTTCGTATTGAAAATAGTTTTCCAGTCCGAAATAGCCATCACTTCCCATAGAGGTCGCGAAATAAACAGGGCGTTCCCAATTGTTGTGGGCTAAAATATCCAGCATGATCATGAAAGAACGAGGAATAATGCTACTTGGCGCATTCCATACAATCTTATCTACAATCAGATTCGTGTCGATGTCCTTTACCGTGTGGGTGGCGATTACTTTCTCTCTGTCAACAGGAAGAGAGAAGCTGGCACTCAGTTCAGCGTTTACATAAGTGCCGCCATAAGGAAGATTTCTTCCACAAATAAGACGCGAACTCTTGTTGAATTTCTCATCTTTGATGATGTTGAGGACGGTGTCAATGTTGTGGTAACTGCCGTCGGCGGGGTTCATGATGATGACATCTCTGACCCCATCGTGATATTGTTCCCACGTCATGGAAATAGGCAGGGGATCGCTTTCGTATGCTTTGCGTGCCATTTGATCGATATACCATCCGGCGGAAGCCAGTGAAAGGTTGCAAACACGAACGTCGGTGCGGTATCCTTCCACTTCTTGAGCATACCAAAGTGGGAAAGTGTCATTATCACCCATGGTAAACAAAATGGCATTGGGTTCGCACGAATCCAAATAATTCTTTGCAGCCGCTAAAGCCGTATAACGGTTGGAGCGATCATGGTCGTCCCAGTTCTGAGAAGCCATCAATCCGGGAACCAACCCTAAACAAATTAATGTAACTAACAGTGCACCAACAACTTGAATCTTATTGTTCTTTATCTTTTCAAAGAAAGAGTAAAGCGCATAAACGCCAATGCCTATCCATATAGAAAATGCATAAAATGATGCGGCAAAGGCGTAGTCTCTTTCACGCGGTTGGAAAGCGTACATATTAAGGTAAAATGCAATCGCCATCCCCGTCATAATGAAGAACATAAAAACAATAAAGGAATTTTTGCCATCTTTCATGGAGTAGTAAACGGCACCTATCAGACCTAAAAGCAGAGGCAACAAATAATATTTGTTGTTCCCTTTGTTTTGGTTGCTGGTGGCATCGGATTGTTCTCCGAGAAAATGATTGTCAATAAATGGGATTCCTGTGATGCAATTTCCTTCAAGTTTCCCACCCATTCCTTGTATATCATTTTGCCGGCCTGAAAAATTCCACATGAAATATCTCAAATACATATAACCGAACTGGTAGGTGTGCATGAATCTGATATTGTCTTGATATTCAGGCATTTTGTTGGAACGCATCATTTTGTTGGCTTTTGCCGGATCGTTGGCATAGAGCCAATTGACATAATTGGCTTTGTGTCCACTATCATACATTCTCGGCATGAATACGGTTTGGTCGGGGCGATAGACAGGTTTGGAGTCTTTCTTTTCATCGCAGATGATATACCTTCCTGATTTTTCATCTCTAACATAGGTGGGGTCGCCATTTTCATATCCATATGGTCTGGAATTGTAGGTGCGACCGTGCAAGAAAGGAGTATCCCCATATTGCTCACGATTGAGGTAGGCTAACAAGGAAATGGCATCCTCCGGACTATTTTCATCAATTGTTGGGTTTACATTGGAACGAATAATAAGGATGAAGAAAGTGGAGTAGCCGATGAGCAGCATCAGGAAGGAGAACACACCGGTCAACAATACTTTTTTATTGTTTTTGAAACCGTAATATAATCCCCAAGCAATCAATCCGAAAAGAAGGACGAAGAAGATGATGGTCCCTGAATTGAAAGGCAAATGGATGCTATTGACGAAGAAGATTTCAAATTTTCCTGCAAATTTCACGATGTAGGGAATCACACCGTAAAGAACGGCTCCGAGAATCACGAAAGAGCCCAACAAGGAGATAAGCACTCCCCATTCCGCCGGCGAGCTGAAACTGCCATGTTTGTAGCAAGTGATGAATAATGGTATGGTAATGAGCGCCCATATCGCAATCATCGCCAAAGGTGGAAAGAAGAAGGCCACAAAAAAGGATAGGATAGAGATGGTTTGGGCAATGCCGTAAATGGTGGCATTCTTGGATAATTTGAAATAAATGATGAGAACGATAGCAGGAATCGTCAGCAAGTTCAACAGGTGAACCCCAATGGAAAGACCTATCAAATAGGCGATTAAAACAATCCAACGATGGGGGTTGGCATTCGGTACGGGGTTATCGTACTCAATCTCCCATTTCAAAATGCACCAGAATACCAAAGCAGTGAAAAACGACGACATGGCATAAACCTCACCTTCAACAGCCGAAAACCAGAAAGTGTCGGTAAAGGTATAGGCCAAGGAACCTACAAGGGCAGAACCAAAAACAGCGACCATTCTTGCCGGGGTCATTTCTCCCAACTTGGCCACAAGTTTTTTCCCTAACATCGTTATGGTCCAAAACAGGAACATAATCGTTAACCCACTGCAAATAGCCGACATACAGTTAATGCAATAAGCCACTTTGGTAACATCTCCGCCTGAAAACAAGCTGAAAATGTGCCCCAATAATTGGAAAGTAGGTGCTCCAGGGGGATGGCCTACCAAAAGTTTGTAACTTGTGGCAATATACTCGCCACAATCCCACCATGAGGCAGTCGGCTCAGCTGTCATAATGTAAACAGCTGAAGCAAAGATTCCGATCATCCACCCCAAAATGTTGTTGATTAACTTGTAGTTCTTTGTCATTACTTAAAGTTTTTTAGATTTTAAGGTTTATTTATTTGGATTATAATTGTATTTAAAATATTGGTTATTAGTGGTTTGGTTTTATTTTTGAGCAAAATTTTAAGAGCGACAAATTTACAATAAAAAATTAATATTGGAAGTTTTTTACTATTTTTGCTGCGGTTTTTATGCAAACGAAAAAATGAAAAAGTTTTTTATCCCTTATTTGCTTTTCTTGATTCTTACAACTTTTCTTGATTCTTGTAGCAAAGATTTTGACTCTAATGCACCATATAAGGATGTAACCATCGTTTATGGCATTTTAAATGCAGATGATCCTG
>JAEEUY010000075.1 GCA_016290715.1 Bacteroidales bacterium | reverse complement strand
CGGACGTCCAATGTTATGCTCAATTTTGGGAAGTTCCTTGCTGTCGCCATAAGTAGACGAGCTAGCGGCATACACAAAGCGTCTCACTCCCTCGTCACGGGCAGCTACCAACATATTCAGAAAACCATCTATATTGTTCGCATTGGTGTTGATAGGGTCGTTGATGCTACGTGGCACAGAGCCAAGTGCCGCCTCATGCAGCACCACCTCACAACCTTTCACCGCCTCGCGGCAGGTATCCAAATTGCGAATGTCACCTTTGTAAAAAGTAAAACTAGACACGTCTAACAAAGGCTCAATATTATGTCTGAACCCAGTGGATAGATTGTCCAAGCATACCACTTCATGTCCTTTCTGAACAAAATATTCACAAAGATTGCTCCCGATAAATCCGGCACCGCCGGTGATTAGAATTTTCATATTATTCAATGCCTCTTTTATCGTAATAATTTGAGTTAAGCTTACTTATAAAATCTCTCACTCTAAGAACATTACCGTTCCATTTGAAGAAATCCTCTCCTTCCACAAACACAAAATCGCCATCTCTATACTCTATTTTTCCACCAACTCCATTCACTTCGCATTGATGAGGAGTCCAACAGCCAAAAAGCGATTGCATTTCCGTTACATAGAACTTTCCATCCTTCCCCAACAAAACGTCCAACGACAAAGAATCAAATTTATTCTTCTCCGCAAGCTCTTTAATGAGATGCAACAATGGTTTGGGAGGGAATCCATATTCCAACAACTCACATGACCCATATCCATTTTCCATTGGTCGTTTATAGCCGGCATATGCATCTCCCAATTTAATGATTCGCCATTCTGTATCAATATCAATATAGTCTTGAATGATCACATAATGCCTTTGACTCATACCCAGTTTTGGGACAGGCACAAAGCCGCCAATTTTCACTTTAGGACAATGTCCTATGCTCAAACGAGGATTAATTCTGCCAAACACCGAATTGACATATTTCCTCGCTTTTGAATAGTGTTTTACAATCGTCACTCCACTCCCACCTGCTCCCCCATTGGTTTTAAAGACCAAAGGATATTTTGCTTTTTTACAAAACTCACTTGCTAATGCTTTAGAATAAAACACATGCGTTGAAGGGGTATTAACACCATGTGTTTCAAAAAAATAGGAATACATTCGTTTGTTTTCATATAAAAACAACTCGTGCCAAGACGGATAAATAGGGATTCTCAAATACTGATGAATAACCCATAATCGCTCATTGAACATTTCTTTATATTCAGCTACATTTGCCTTTTCTCTCACCAAAATGCCATCAACTTTTGCCCGTTTAATTTCCTCAATCCAATCTTCGGCGAACAAATCAAGGACGATATACTCCACGCCACATTCTTCACACGCTTTGGCATAGCTCTCTACCAAAAAATCTATTTCCGGATAGCTTTTTAATATTCCTAATTTCATTTGCTCAATGTATTGTATATTTCATGAAGGTTCATAATATGTTTTTCGATAGAATACAATTCCCTAATTTCCTCGACTTGCTTTAAAGAATTATTTCGGAAAGCCTCATTAGACGCAATCAATTCCTTGATTTTCATAGCGCAATCCTCCTCGTTTTCAGTCTCAAATAATGTTGCATATTTCCCCTGAAGAGTAATTTCTTTCATCACATCCCAATCATTGACGATTACTGGAATTCCGACCGCCATTGCTTCCACAACCGCAATCCCAAAAGTATCATCAAATGTCGAATAAATAAAACCATCAACATGCTGCAAAATAGCTGGAACATCTCCGCGGCTTCCAACAAAATGGACAAAATCCATTAAATCATATTGTTCGCAAAACTCGACACATTCATCATACCGCCACGATTCTGAATCGACCCGTTTGCCGACAAAATAAAAATCGAAATCAGTGATACCTTGATCCTTTAACACCTTAAGACTTTTACAAATGACTATTTGCGATCGCACACTCACAAAATTACCCACCATCACAAACTTCATTTCTTTTGCGCCATTACATCTTTCTTCTAGAAAATCTGGGGTCTTGTACTCTTTGTCGAATTTTTCAAAATTAATACCATTATACACCACTTTACAACGTTGCTTCGGGCAAAACAACGATTTTTTAAAATACCAATCACGAACAAACCCGCTCACAAAAACCATTGCATCCGCATTCCACATGACAACTTGTCTCAAAACCGACATTGAACTGGAACGGAAAAAACCATGGAATGAAGCTACCAGTTTCACCTTTGTGAAAAGAGTAAACAACACAGCCATAGCCGCATTGGGCAAGGTCTGTGCATGGACAATGCTTACATTTTCCTTCTTGATAAGTCTCCGCAACTCCCCAAAATACCCAATTTTCGCTCCTCTTGGCTTAATGCGGAACATCGGTACTCCTGTGGCCTTAAACTCCTCCGTCAATTCACCCTCATTGCGATATATCAGAATTATTTCGTATGGAGCATAGCTTTTCTTACGGCAGATGTCCAAAGTGAGCATCTCCGTTCCTCCCCGATTAAGACTACCAATAAAATAAGCCACTTTTATCTTTTTTGACTCCATTTCTACAACTTTTACAACCATCCTCGACTTCCGATCTTGAAGTAGGCCCAAGCCACCTCCATGACCACAACAATCACAGACCAATAATTCACAAACTTGTAGTTCTTTTTGTTCAGCACGGAGATGCCGTATGCCCACATGATGATAAGGCAGGGCAGCCCTGGTAGCAGGAAACGCTCCGAATTGGCGAAACCGCTGAGCGAAATCACACCCAAATACCCTATCACAAAAGATCCCACCAAAGAAAACTCACGCCAGTTCTTTTTCACAAACAACACGGTTACCAAGGCAATCAGCACAAAAATTCCCATGAAATTACGCACATAATTGCCTGCATGAAGCACAATTTGATTATGTTGGTCCGTATCCACCATGGTGGAGAAGGGCATCACAAACTCCATGGGTGCCAGAACCGTTGCTGTGGCATATTTTGCCCATTGGTTTCCACGTATAGTCTGTTGCGTCCGTTTTAAATCCTGATTTGCTTCTCTGTCCTCCCAATAGCCCTCCACCTCCGTACGTATAGTGCCGCCGGCAAGCACAGCAATAGCTAATACAACCCACACAGCAAGTATCACCTTCCTTCCAGCCCCAATAACCCTATCAGGACTGAATATGACCGCCGTGGCAAATGAAAACAGCGCTACCACACCCAGAACCGTACGAAACAGGAAAAGACTGCCAGCCAGCAACAGAAGTAGTAGAATGTTCCACCAAGTATATCTCTTTGCTCGTAACACATAATCGGCACGTTCCAGAAAAGCCACAATCAGCAACAACATTTCCGTCTCCTTCAGGTGCAAGCCACAATAAATAATCAAATTAGGCATCAGCATGGCAAAAGCACCCGCCATGCGCCCCACCTGCTCGCCCATGCTACGGGCCGCCAAACGATACAGCAACACACAGGTAACAGCACCATACACTGCTTTCAGCAACCTTGCAACAATAATGTTCGGCCCGAACAGTTTATAGACAGTTGTAAGGTACAGGACATATCCGGAATCGGAAACCCCAGCCCTTGAAGCAAACAGATAAAACCATGTCGTTTTCCATGGCTCAGCGGCCAACCATTCCGCATCACCATGGTAACCTAATGCATCCGCCGCATCAAATTCAAAGGGGATTCCTGTTTTGGACTGGTAAAAGAAATAGGAAAACAGCACCCAGACAATCCGTAACAACAGAGCGGTCACAAAAATGTTCTTAATATAATCCTTTGCGGAAACACGCTGCCATTGAACTGTTAGTCGACTGGATAACAGGAAGAAAAGCAAAATTTCCGCTATACCAAGCGCTATCCACACAAAGTCCATGGCATAGTTCATAAAGGCGATGCTGACCGCCGCCAAACTGATGGCATACAGCAAAATTCCCCGACTGGAAATTTGTTTGGGCAAAAAAGGAACCATTAGCCGAAAAGTTTGCGTTTTAACTTGATAAGATTGGACATATTTATCTCCCACCCATTGGCCGCCAGCTTCGCTGGCCATCTAACATTTACACACCGGGATATATTTGCTTCCTTCAAACCCGGCAAAAGTCCTATGACACAATAAATCATCAAAAGGCTTGAAGACCTCCACATCCGTATCCAAATATAATCCGCCTTCATTGCACAAGACCCATAATCGTACATAGTCGCTTACAAAAGCATACTTTTTGGCTTTCGTATGCCTCACGAGAATAGGCAGTACAATTCACATCAAAATTATCCTCAGTCCAAAGCCTGTATTCCCAATCGGGCATATACTTTTGCCAGCTTGCAATACATTCTTTGGCCAATTGCGGCATTTCGCCACGACCAAACCAACAATAATGGATTCTTTTTGGAATCATCTATAGTTATATTTCACGCATATTCAGCAGCCAGCCAACGCATAAGGAACACATCGTACACTCTGTAGCATGTTCCATCCAAGGAATAATCGGCCAAAACAAGTTCTTTTTCCATCAAAGATTTCAACGCATGGGAGACTGTGGTCGCAGCACCTAATTTATGCTTTTTCAGGAAAGAGGCAGCAGTAATCTGCTGCACACACCCCTCTTTGGCCAACGCAATTAACAGATTCCATTGGCCTTTGGTCACCAAATCCCTGATCTGCAAATAATTCACAGACTCCTGTTTCAAGATGGCCGCGCAAACCCTGTTCACCAACTCTATGGTAACCGTTTTGCTGCGGGTCGTATACAAAGCATTGCATACGCTCTGGGTATAGAACGTGTGCCTCAATGTCCAATCAAGCACATACTGAATGGTGTCATCATCCACTTTCACCCCGCCACTGCCAAACCTTTCCTTAATGAATGCCTTATAAATGTCATTATCAATCTCCAACAATGAAAGCGTCTTTGTGCTGGAGAAAAAAGGCCTCCCCACCGTGGAAAACATCTCTGTCATAATTTTGCGTTTGCTGCCACAGAAAACAAGCCGGATGTTATGCATCTGCTGCAACAGCGAACGAAGCAACGCCTCCACATTCTTTTCAGGATATTCCGTAATTTGCTGGAACTCGTCAATGGCAAGCACCACAGGCTGCTCCTGCGCATTGAGAAATTCAAACAACCCTTTCAACGTGGACTCTTTTTCCGCCACATTCTGGAATTCAAAGGAAAATTGCGGACTTCCCGTAAGCCTATCGTAGGAAATAACCGGACGGAAGTTCCTGATATAACGGAGAAATTTCCGGCCGATGGATGTCTTTTCCGGGAACTTTTCCACAATGGCTTCCGACAAATCGGTCACAAAATTTTCAAGACAAAGCGTGGAAAAGATGTCCACATAAACCGTTTTGAAGGGGAGATTCTCACGGACTATTCTGTCAAAAACATGCAAAATCAGCCCTGTTTTTCCGAATTTTCGAGGTGAAATCAAGGTGGTATCCGCATTATTTTGGATATTATCAAGCAGCAATTCCGCCTCATTTTCTCTGTCGCAAAAATATTCAGGCGACATATATCCTTTGATTATGAATGGATTCATGTTTCTAAATTTATTTTTGCAAAGATACCACTTTTTACCAAAAGTTCGTTACGAAAAGTTGGTAATGATTTTCTGT
>JAEEUY010000074.1 GCA_016290715.1 Bacteroidales bacterium | reverse complement strand
TATGGCAGACTCATCATACAAAATTTTCCGCAATTCATTGGTTAACCGCTCCTTATTTAAATCGTTTTGTATCAGTTCAGTTACAGCGGGTTTGTCTAATATGAGATTGACCAAAGAGATGTATTTGATGACATTTTTTGCCACACTTTTGGCAATGTGGTATGAAACGGTACTTGTCTTATAGCAGACAACTTGTCGTGTGCCTAAGATGGCGGTTTCTAAGGTGGCTGTGCCTGAAGTAACCATGGCCGCTTCTGCATTCAATAAGAGGGCGTATGTCTCATTTTGAACTAAAGTGACTTTTTTGTCTTTGATGAGGGAGTGGTAGAGTTCCTGTGGAAGCCAGGTTACTTGCGACATGACAAATTGATAATCAGGAAAATTATCCATGACTTCTAACATCAAAGGCATGATTTTAACCAATTCTTGTTTCCGGCTGCCTGGCAGAATGGCAATGATGGGTTTTTCATTGAGGTGGTGGCGTTGCCGGAAACTGCGAACGTCTTCGTTTTCAGCTAAATGAATATCTACGGCATCTAATAATGGGTGTCCAACGTAGTCGGCGTTGTAGTGATATTTGGCATAAAAAGGTTTTTCAAAAGGGAGAATGGTGATCATTCGCTCAACGTCGCGTTTGATCTGATGGATTCGTCGCGTTTTCCACGCCCAGACTTGTGGGGAGATGTAATAGACAACTTTTATCCCGTTTTTTTTGGCAAATTGGGCTATTCGCATATTGAACCCTGGATAATCAACCAGAATCAGCACATGGGGGGCATAGTTAAGCAGGTCTTTTTTACAATCTTTCAGATTTTTTAAAATGGTAGAAAGGTGGGTCGCCACTTCCCAAAATCCCATAAAAGCAAGTTCTTTGTAATGTTTTACCAGCACTCCTCCTTGTGCTGCCATCAGGTCGCCGCCCCAGCATCTGAAGTCGGCGGCGGGGTCGTTGGCTTTAATCTCTTTCATGAGATTGGAAGCGTGCAAATCGCCCGATGCTTCCCCTGCAATGATATAGTATTTCATTATTTGTCAGTTATTTACTATCGTTAAGATCTGGATTTTTGTTGCGTTTGAAATGATTTAATCCCACTTTAACAGAGAAAATATGAGAATAGAGGGCGATGGACAAATCCCCGATATCTGTCAGCGCATAGTCGATGGTTACGATGTCTTTGATGCAAACGCCGATACCCAAATTAATTTGAAGTGAGGTTTTCTTTTTCCCTAAAAAGTCGGTTTCTTGTTGGAAATTTCCGATGCCGGCGCGGAGGGCAACTATTTTTTTATAAGCAAATTCCATCCCGAAATGGGGGTCGATATTGACGATCTTGCTCCGAATAAGCGAATTTCTTTTCCCATCAAAGGAAAAATTGAAATCCAAAGCAAATGTGGCATTGAACCCTTTGCCCAATTCAACATATTTTCCTCCGCCGATGATGAGTTTGGGGAGGGTTATTTCCATGGTATTTTCGGGAATCTCATTTCCTGTTTGTTCAAAAACTTCTATTACACGGTCGCTTAAGTGATAATTCCAAGCGTTGAAAGAGGAGGTGGCATCACGGAGAAGGGCTCCTGCGTGCCAACCTTTTTGGGTATAGTGGATGCCAGCGTCTAATCCGAAGCCCCATGCATTGGCAAAATCTCCGATTCTTCGATATATGATTTTCGCATTTCCCCCGATGGAAAGTCCTTCCACTTTTTTGAATTGGTGGGCGAAGGTGAGCAGAAATGCGTTGTCGGCAGAAGAAAAATATGAAATCCTACTATAATCAATATTCCCTTGATTATCAATCAATTCTGTGGTATTCATGATTTTATCGACTCCGAAGCGGATATAGGAAAAGGCGACGGAAGATTGTTCATTGATTTTGTAGGCGATGCCGCCGTAGTCGTATTTGGCAATCCCCGCGAAATATTCGGCATGCATCAGCGACAATTCATATTTTTTCTCCATGGAGGACAAACAGGCCGGATTCCAATATGCTGCAGTTACATCGTTGGCAATAGAGGTCATGGTGTTGGAGAGTGCCAAGCCGCGAGCCCCGATGCCTAATGATAAAAATTCGTTGCTGTATTTTGCCACCTGTGCCCATATCGGTTGTATCGTGGCCACTGCAAATATCAGAACAACAAATTTTTTCATGCAAATACTATTTATTCTTTTGCTTCTTGGGGCGTGTAGGCGTAAAATGACAAGGGTTGAAGGATTCTATCTATATGGAAATATTGCAAAACATAGATTTGATCTGTCTGCCCATTAAAAACGCCATAGCAGCGGTCTTTATTGTAATAATACTCAACATCTTCTATTTTATTCCCATTTTCATCATAATAATCCATGTTTTCGTCCATTTTGTACAATTTTAGTTCAAAAGTGTTTCCTGAAACATCTTTTAAAGTGATGATTTTGAATAAATTGTCTTTTAAAATATGCTTTGTTTCTTCTGCGGGGAGGTTGGCAATACTTTCGTAATTTCTGTTTTTGAATTCGGAAACAAAGTTGAGCAGTTTGGTGGTATCATAATGGGCAATTTCCACATTTTGGCTATCAAACAATTTGAAAAAACGGGTGCCGGATTTTTCTACACGGTAAGATTGTTCTGGATGTTCCATATCCTGAATCAGAATTTCTTGCACGCGAGTGGGTTTGGTTGCAAAAAGATGATGGCTAACCCAATCCTCTTTGAATGGGGAGTAGCGGGGAGTGAGGAACCCGCGGAATCCGGGTTGCGCCACGATAAAAGGAGTGTCTTCATAGCCTTCCAAAATGGCAAAATTGGCCACATTGGATTGGGTGGCCGGTCCCATATAATAGGTTTTCGCTTTTCGTTCCTTCACAAAAAATCCTTTATTG
>JAEEUY010000073.1 GCA_016290715.1 Bacteroidales bacterium | reverse complement strand
GTGATTAATACCCCCCCTGTTGCTGCCGTCGCTAAAGATGGTATTCAATTAGTGGCAAAAGCCCGTGTTACCGTACGTACCAATATCCGCCAGCTGGTGGGTGGCGCCGGCGAAGAAACAATCATCGCCCGTGTGGGTGAGGGTATCGTTACAGCCATCGGTTCCGCAAATTCGTATAAAACAGTACTTGAAAATCCAGATTCAATCTCTAAAGTTGTGTTAACGAAAGGGTTGGATTCAGGTACGGCTTTTGAAATCTTGTCTATTGATATTGCAGATATTGATGTGGGTAAGAATATCGGTGCAATGCTGCAAATCGACCAGGCCAATGCTGACAAAAATATTGCACAAGCGAAAGCTGAAGAGCGCCGCGTGATGGCTGTGGCTTCCGAACAAGAAATGAAAGCAAAAGCACAAGAAGCCCGTGCAAAAGTGATTTTGGCCGAAGCAGAGGTGCCTCTCGCTCTGGCTGAAGCCTTCCGTAGCGGAAACTTGGGCGTTTTGGATTATTACAAATTGGAAAATCTGAAAGCGGATACCCAAATGCGCGATTCTATCGGTAAAACCACTGCACCTAAAAAAACACAACCCAATAAGGAGTCATAGTATGAAAAAGGTTATTATTTTATTGTTTGTTTCCTTTATTTTTTCTTTGAATATGTCTATCGCTCAAGATATTATATTGCCTAAACATTCCGATTTGAACGGAGTGACTTTGCAAGATGCTTTGCAAAACAGGCATACGGCAAGAGATTTCGCTGCTACTGAATTGACAGAGCAACAATTGTCGGATCTTTTATGGTGTGCCAATGGTGAAAATCGGAAAGATGGCAAGCGCACGGCTCCGTCGGCTCGTAATTGTCAGGAAATTGATATTTACGTGTTTATGAAAAAAGGAGTCTATTTCTACAATCCGACGAATCATACGTTGGAGTTGAAAATTGGGGATGACAAGCGTGCTTCCGTGGCTATGCAGCCTTTTATGGCCGAGGCACCAGTAATTCTTCTTTTCGTAGCAAATTATGATAAGATGGAAGGAATGAATAATGAGGGGAAATTCTTTTATGGGGCTACCGATGGTGGATTCGTAAGCCAGAATGTGTATCTGTATTGTGCCGCTGCCAATCTGAATACGGTTGTTCTAGGTAGCATTCATCGCGATAAACTAAAAGATATGTTGCAATTCAATGGCAAGGCAATTCTCGGCCAACCAGTGGGTTATCCTAAAAACAAGTAGTTATTGATGATGAAAAAATGGTTTTTGGGACTTTGTCTGCTCTGTCCCGTGTTTTTGTTTGCACAAGATTTTCTTGGTGATAAGTATGTGTATTCTTATCACCAAGAAAATCTGACCCCACGAATTGAATTATGTAAAAATTCACCCATTCAAGCCTATTACGATTCTTTGAAAAGCATCTATGATGCCGAAATGGGGATTGTGATAGGGGAAGCCCAACAGGAATTGAAAGTCTTTAAGCCACAAAGCCCGCTTTCCAACCTGTTGACGGATATGGTGTATGAATATGCGGATTCCCTTGCCCAATCAAGGAAGAACCCCAAGGTGGATCTGACTATTTTGAACTTCGGCGGCATTCGTGGCAATATTCCACAAGGGGATATTACGATTGGAACAATTTATTCGGTGTTGAGTTTCGACAACTTGATTGTGATTGCTTCCATGAAGGGGAGCGAATTACAGAAGGTTTTTAAACGTTTTACGGCGAAATATAACCAGCCTTATTCTCATGCAAAAGTTACCTATTTAGGCGATGATCCTATTGAAATACTAGTCAATGGGGAGAAAATTGATGCGGAGAAAACGTATCGGGTGGCGACTCTCGATTTCTTGGTGTTTAATAATGGGGATGGTATTTTTGATGGGGTAACCTTTGAGAATATTGAGGAAACGAATGTCCTTTTTAGAGATATCCTGCTCAATTATGTGAAAAAGAAGAAAGTGGTGGAAGCCCAATTGGATGATAGGGTAGTGATAAAGCCACAAAGATAACCTTCATACTATCAGATGGTTCTCAATTCGAAGTTTTTACCAAGGTAAACTTTTTTAACGTATTCGTCAGCGGCAAGTTCGGCGGAAGTTCCTGTGCGCAATACGGTGCCTTCATGTAAGATGTAGGCACGTTCGGTGATGGCTAAAGTTTCATGTACATTATGGTCGGTGATGAGAATGCCGATATTTTTTGTTTTGAGTTTGGCGACGATGGTTTGGATGTCTTCCACAGCGATGGGGTCAACGCCGGCAAATGGTTCGTCTAACAAGATGAATTTGGGGTTGGAGGCCAAACAACGGGCGATTTCAGTCCTGCGTCGCTCGCCGCCAGAGAGATTCTTGCCTAAATTTTTACGCACTTTGTGCAGGTTGAATTCGGTTAAAAGTTCCTCCAATTTGTCTTGTTGTTCCCCTTTGCTCATTTGCGTAAATTGAAGAATGGACTTGATATTTTTTTCTACAGTCATATCTCTGAAAACGGATGCCTCTTGTGGCAGGTAGGAGATGCCCATTTGGGCTCGTTTATACATGGGGAATTCTGTAATATCCTGATTGTCAAGAAATATTTTCCCGGAAACAGGGCGAATAAGTCCTACAATCATATAAAAAGAGGTGGTCTTGCCGGCTCCGTTGGGCCCCAACAAACCTACAATCTCTCCTTGATGTACCTCAATCGACGCTTCATTAACAACAGTTCTCGATTTGTACTTCTTTACTAACTTTTCAGTGCGTATAACGTGTTGTTCCATAACAATTTAGTGTTCTACATTCTGTTTAAGTTTGTCCACTATGACATCCGCAAATTTTTGCAACGGATTCTTTAGCATAGCTTGTAAAAACAAAGGCACTTCAGCATCAATAGCCAAATCCAAATCACTGGTTGTTCCCTTCGTCTCAATGGTGAATAGGCAATGAATGGGGATTTGCTTGTCGTTGCTGATGAGATAGCTGACTTTGCTGAATGCCACTCTTTCGGTGATTTCCATCTTCAAAGTGGCAATACCGGCGACATTAAACTGACAATAATTTTCGCCCGCCTCCCAATTTTGTATCTGCTCGGGTAAAAATTGTTTTAATCCTTGGCAATCGCTGATCAAGTGGTAGATACGTTCACTGTCTGCGTGAATATCGGTCGCCTTACTGTTGATGTGCATTTCTACTTTGTATTTGTAATTGAGTCGCAAAATTACGTATTTTATTAATTGGTTTCATGGTCTTTTGAAATAACATATCGGGATACTTGGATTTTCCGCTCACGGGAGGCAGCAATACTATATACTGAGTTCCGCTTGTCGTTTAAATTGTTACTTACACCTTTGTGTGCCAATGAGGAACCTTCCGGTATCCGTTGAATGATGATTTTCCCCTTTTCCAAATAGGGAAGAAAAAGCCCATTTTTGTATTCTTTCAAGTAATTGACAAAGCTGTCGATTCTTCGTGATGACAAGTATAGATTATAGTCGGATTTGTGCAGAGGACTTGCAAAACCGCATACATCGATGGTGACGGTATAGCCTTCTGTTAAGTGATAGATTAACAAACTGCTGAATTCCTCTAATTTTCGAAAACCCTGTTCTACGGAATCTGCAAAAAACTGGTCAATGTCATTCTGCGCTTGAATATACGATTCCCCTTTTAATCCTTTGGCATATTCTGTCCTATAGGTTTCTTTTAATGCCAGATAGTTGGCTAAAGTAGCTTGATAGTTCTGTTGTGTGGTGGTTTGGGTCGTTCTGGGATCGGGTTCGTCGTTGTGAAAATAGAGGGTGATAGGTAACAACACCTCAATTTTCTCCAGCGTGGTAATGGTATCCGTTTCAGATGGCTGTTCTGGATTCGTATCCTCTTCTG
>JAEEUY010000072.1 GCA_016290715.1 Bacteroidales bacterium | reverse complement strand
TTTCATCACAACGATGAGGAAAGTTGGGATTCAGAGAGCAGTTCTCGGCAGAATGATGAAGATGAGTGAGTATATGATGAAAAAGTAGAATGCAATATTGTAGATGGAGATGTTGTAACGGAATTTTTAAGTACTTGGAATATTCATTTGGATGAACCTGACTGGTTTGAGAGTAGGAAAGCGGAGCATACCTATGACAATAACAATAACCACACTTCTATCATAGAGTATTATATTATTGGAAATGCGGTGGATGGTTATGAATGGATTAAAGATGAAAAAGAGGAGTATGTTTACGATCAAAATGGCAATTGCATTGGGACAGAAGAGTTTGAATATAATACAGAAGCAGAAATGTGGGTTAGCAGGCGTTTCTCAGAATTGCATTACGATTCTTCAATTTCCATGGATGATATCGCCGGATTATCTGTTTATTACGATGAACAGCCATGGAATATGAGCAACAAATTGCTGTATGCAGAATCAATGGCTAATGGCACTGCTTTCACGACTGTTTTCTACTATTCTGGTATTCCCACTAATTTAAGTGAAAGTACGGATAATCAAGTAACTATATGGCCAAATCCAGTTACATCCATTTTGAATGTTGAGGCGGAGAATGTAAAAACAGTGAACATCTATACGATGGATGGCCGTCTTGTTTTAACGCAAAATGAAAATCCCCATCAGATTGGCGTAGCCCACTTGCATGGCGGCTGTTATTTGTTGAAGGTTACGATGAATGATGGAAGTGTTTGTGTGAAGAAATTTGTAAAGTAGCTGATTCCTTTTTGTTGATGAAGCAAGGGTAAAGGAGGATTATTTTTCCATCCCTTTTTCAATACAATTCCAGAGTTTTTCTGCGGAAAGCTCCCAACTGAATCGGGTGCGTTGAATGCGTGCTTGGGCAATGTATTTCTGCCGCAACGCTTCGTCGGTGGCCGCTTGCCGCATGGCCTCCGCAATCTCTTCCACGGATAAAGGATTCACGATCCACGCAGCATCTCCCGCTATTTCGGGCATAGAGGTTACGTTGGAGGTGATGACCGCCGTTTCTGCTTGAAATGCTTCCACAATAGGTATCCCAAAACCCTCAAATAGAGAGGCATATACCAAGCATTGTGCCGCCCCCATCACCTGCGCCAGTTCGTTCATCTTCAAATGTCCCAAAAAACGCACATCATCCTTGTGCTTCATGTTTTTGAGCACGTCATCAATGTCTCCTTGCTCACCAGCACGTTCCCCCACTACAATAAAACGGTAATCAGAAGATGTTTTCTCCTTGAAAAGCTCAAAAGCACGCAAGATATTAGCTAAATTCTTCCTCTTGTGAATCGCACTCACAAATAGAAAATAGTCGTAGCCATAGGCGTATCTGACACGTGCCTCCCTTTTCGCTTCGGCATTTAAAGGTAGGAAGACAGGGTTGCTGCCGTTGTAAACCACATCAATTTTTTCTTCGGGAATATGAAAATGATGACAGATATCCTGTTTTGAAAAATTTGAGACTGTTGCAATACGGGTGGCTTTTTGGGCAAACAGGGGAAAATACTTGTTATAATATTTATAAACCACCGGTTTTAGATACTCTTTGTTGTGAACGAAATTAATGTCATGAATGACAGATATTTGCGGGATGTCTGTGCGAAGGGAAAGCGCACCGTCAGGGGATAGGAACAGATCGGGTTGCAGTTTGCGGAGCACGTAAGGAATCGCATGTTCAAAATAAAGATACCATAAGTAAGGATGCCGCGCAGGAGGAAAGGTGATGACAGGTTGCACGTTCTCAGCAAAAACAAATTCCTCACTGTAATCTCTGTCAAAAATGAAGTAAAAAGTGTGCTCCGGATGCGCAGTTACAATGCGTTTCAGTGTTTCGTATGTGAACCACCCGATGCCTTCTAACTTCTCCTTTAATAACAATCGCGTATTAACAGCTATTTTCATATCTCGGCTATTCCTTTACAACTTTCTTGTTATCAATAATTTTTCCATCTTGAATAATCCGAATGAAGTAGATTCCCGAAGCCAACGCCTGTAGCGATACTTTCTCTTCAATATGACCGATTTTTTGTGTTTGCAGCAATTTCCCTGTGAGGTCGATGATTTCAATGCTACAAGTTGAATAATTCTGTAAATCTTTGAAATCCAAATAAATGAAATCTTTCGCAGGGTTAGGGTAAAGTGGAATATGGATATGGTTTTGGTAATCGGTTACGGCCGCGGCCCGATTCCCCACGCCGATGGCATATTCTCCCGATATGATATGGTCGGAAATCAAGCACCCTTGTGAAATATTGCCGGAAATATTGCTGGGAATGATGCGCCAATCATCGGCTGGATTGCGACGGTATAATAAAACAAGATCATTGCGGGTGTATTGGTGAAGCAATTCATAGTCAATGGCTTCACTATCGTTGGCTATGTAATAAAAACGCAATTTCCCTTCCAGATTTTCATCACTCGTGGTTTCAATGCGCCAGTAATGGGTGTTAACTATCCCGAAAATGTCGCTGTTGGGCGTTTTCAGGGTGTCGGTGTGGGCAAAGTTATTCTCTATGCGAAAGAATGTGCTGTCCGTTACATTCGTCAGATTAAGAATGAATCGAAGATCCCCGGATGAGCCATAGTTCCCTGGTTCAGTAAGAATGAAATCATAATCAGCAATGGCATCCGGCAATTTTTCATGATAATCCACAACGGCAAAAATAGGATGGAAAGGAAGGATTACTTCCCCTGCGGAATTGCTCCCCGAAAAGGTATAATCTTTTAACGTATATTGTTCTCTTTCAGATGAAAAGAATGTAATATCGATTTTCACATTATCTCCTAAATGATAGGCATGAAATGTTCTTTGGCGCACATAAAATTGATAATGATTTCCAGACAGCAAGTGGATGGAATCAACAGAAAAATGCAAAAAACCGGGTTGATTCACATAGTTTTCGTAAAAATCCTGCATATTCAGTCCACTAAAATTGGACAAATGGTCGAATAGTTGTTGTGAACTGATATTCTGAAAAGCATAGGTGGAGAGCATATCTTTGATGGCGGCAAAGTATAGACTGTCTCCCATATATTTGCGAAGCGCGTTTACGGTCAATCCCCCTTTGTCGTAGCTGGTGGTTCCGTAGGTTACATTTTGCGGAACCTGATTCAGTGCCCAATATCCGAGGTCATCGATATGTGCATTTTTAAGTACGCCGAGATGCAGGTTATGAATATGGTTTTGATAGGCTATGCTATCGTGGACGCCGGTTTCGGGGCTCCATTCTTGGATAAGGGATTCGCTATATCGGGCAAACCCTTCGTTAATCCACATCTCTTCCGCTCGTTGGCAAGTAATCAGGTTGCCGAACCAAGCGTGCGACAATTCATGGGCGTAAAGGGATTCGTAGTAGGTGTTTCCAGTGATTGCAAAGCGTGGATAGGCAATATTGCAAACGTGTTCCATGGCCCCGTAGTTGAAATTCACTTCAACGTAACCCACTCTGTCCCAACGGTAAGCGCCAAACTTGTCTTCAAACAAATGAAAAATATCTTTCAAATGGACAAAAGAACCGGCCACGTTGTTCGCATGATCGGGGTAGGTGAAAATGTCGATGGGAATAATCCGTTCAATGCCCTGCACTGTATCGTGGTGGTGACTGTATTCTCCCACGGCGACGGAAGTAAGGTAGGTGGGTACAGGTTGGTGAAGTTCCCACGTCCAAATGATGGTGTTACGGTCGGTTATGGTCGAATCGGTGAGCAAGCCGCCGCAAATGGCTTTTTTATTCGACTCTGTCTCAATATGAAAGGTATAGGTCGATTTATCGGTAAAAACATCCATACAAGGGTACCATGCACGTCCGAAATTATGAGGCAGATCATTAAAAGCAACCCCCATGTTGTAGGCATATTCTCCAGAAAAACAGAAGCCTCCGAAATAGGAGTCCGAAGCAGGAACACCATGGTAATGGATGCTTAAAAATGCAGTATCGTATTGGTTTAATGTGTTTTCAAGATGAATATATAGTTTAAATCCTTCTTGCTCATAGTTTGGCTCCGCATGTCCATTGACAAAAATGGAATCCACCACCAATTGTTGCAAGTCCAAAGTAATGAGCGAAAGGGAAGAAACTTTTGAAACTACTTGTAAATCAGTATATCCATAAATTTGATGGGTGCTAAAATCAGTGATATTGAGATGTAAATCGTAATGATGGATATGGATACTGTCTTCTCGATTTTGTGCATAATTGGTGTAGAGAAAAATACAAAAGAAGATGATAAGTAATGAAAATCTCTTCATATCAATAGTTTATATTAAAATATGGTAAATAAGGAATGCAAAAGTACGATTTTTTTGTCATAGAATTACACTAAATTAGCGTATTGTGAGGGAACAAGAGAAATGAGTTGCGAAGGTTCAACTTCAATTTGATAGCCTACTTTACCTGCACTCACAAAAATGGTTTCAAATAGGGTAGCGCTCTCTTCTATAAAAGTGCGAAAAGTTTTCTTCATTCCCAACGGGGAGCAGCCGCCATGAATGTACCCTGTTAAGGGTAGCAACTCTTTCTGTTTGATCATTAGTACATTTTTGACATTGGCGGCGTTTGCTGCTTTTTTCAAATCTAATGAAGCGCAAACAGGGATGACAAAAACGATATGTTCTCCAGTGTTCGCCACGGTAACCAAAGTTTTGAAAACCCGCATGGAATCCTCCATTAATATAGCAGCAATACTCTCTCCATCAGTAAGTTCCGGATTGTATTCATGGGGTGTGTAAGCGACATTCTTTTGAGATAACAGTCGCATGACATTGGTTTTTTCCATATCTTAAAATTTGGTTGCTAAAATACGATTTTTGTTCTTTAAAAATGTGTACTTTTGCAATCTTTATAACGAAAAAATGACAGACTAAAACTATTTGATATGCAGCAAATTACGACTCCGGTACTTCTATTGACCGGTTATCTTGGAAGTGGGAAAACAACATTAGTGAACCATATTTTAACCAATAAGCGGGGAATTAAGTTCGCAGTTATCGTGAATGACATTGGTGAAGTGAATATTGATGCCGATTTGATACAAAAAGGAGGCATTGTAAAGCAAAAAGATGAGAGTTTGGTGGCTCTTCAAAATGGATGCATCTGTTGCACTTTGAAAATGGATTTGGTGGAACAGTTGAATGATATCAC
>JAEEUY010000071.1 GCA_016290715.1 Bacteroidales bacterium | reverse complement strand
GTAATGATATAACCTTCGGTGGTATGTGTAGCCACACAAATAATGGTTTTGACCCCTGGGGTGTTGAACGTCATCGTGACAGGATTGTCGGTGGATGTGTTGGTGCCGTCCGACCATTCGTAGCTGTATTCCTCTACGTCTCCCAAGGTAGGTGCGGCAGAAAACAGGTCATTCACTGTGGCACCTTCGCACAGACTCAGGGACGTAGTTTCGGGCGTGATAATCAGCGAAATGTCTTCTCCGCTGGTGGTGTTCACGGGACCATAGGTGGTGGTGCTGTCCGCATTGGTCAATTTCACCATCACGCAATAGTCGGTGAGAGGTTCAAGCCCTGTGAGATTCTGTGTGTATTCGGCACCTGTGGTGAGTGTGCCTGAAACGGGCCACGCGGTGAATCCCTCCTCATCGGCCGAGCAGTCACTTCCTTGCTTATAGAAAATCTGTACGGTTCCTTCAGTAGGCTCTTTGAAATCAAGACTGCTGACGGTAACTTGGAACCCCGTTGGTTTGGAAGGAAGGTCGCTGCTGAGTATGCCTGCAGGCGCGTGGGCGGGAGTGCGGGCATTCACCACACTGGATGTACCGGAACCGGCAAGGTTGGTCGCCTTGGCGGTCACATAATAGGTCGTGTAGGCATCCAGACCGGTGAAGGTGTAATTGGCAGTAGTAGTGCTATAGCAGGTGGGCGCGCTCATGTCGCTGTTCACGGAAATGCAGAATTCGTAGGCCGTGATGGTGGAACCATTGCTATTAGCTGTAGCAGTAGCTTTTATAGAGTTAGAGGAAATATCGCTTAAAGCTAATGTTACAGTCGGAGGAGTTGCTCTCATCAGACTGTCCAAAGCTGCTTCTAATACGTTGATTTTGCGAATCAGACTGTCAAAAACAAAGATAAGGTCTTCGTAGGCCACCACCTGTTTTTCGCTCAAAGTGTAAGCCATCGTGTTCTTGTCCACAGCCAATGGCACGGTGTTGGTACCAGTAAAATTGTTGTTGCCTGTGAATTCGTTGTTCGCGTTTTTCAGTGCCACATTGGTACAGCTACTTTCAATGTTGGTGCAAAGATCCTCGGTCTTCAGATAATGGCTGAGGGTGTCGTTCAGATGGGCGTTGGTGGCATAGACGGTGAGGTCTGGTGTGTTGTTCAGATCGTTGTAGTCGCCTGATGTGGCCACGGTGGCAAGGTTCGGTTTGTTCTGTATGTAGGCGACACTGGTGGTTGACGTTTCCGTCCAATCGGCTTGCACTTGTGCTGGAATGGCGGAGGAAGGAACTTCTAACGCGTATGGCACAGCTGACACTGGCGAATTGACGGTAACATCGCCGTTGGTCAGGTGGTATGTTACTGTAATGGCAGCGTTGGCCCATCCTGTAACCGTTGAAAGTTCATCGCTTGGGTGTCCCGCCACTGGCCATGTGCGGCCTGTTCCTCCGATGGGAAAGGAAACTACGCCATTGTGATTGGTGCGGACAGTGCGTTCTTCATAGTATTTTTCTATGCCTTCTATGTTAATGCTGATATCCATAGGAATATCAGTATCCTGTACCAGCCGGTTATGTTCATCACGTACAACGGCCTGATAACTTAATGTTGTGTTTTGCGCTATGGTAAAAGACACAAACCACAACATTGAAAAGAAAAGTAAAAGTTTTTTCATGATATTGTTGATATTTGTGATATTTGGAATGACACATTATTTCAGTTTTTTGAGAATATGGGAGTTTTTATGCTTTTTTTTGCAGTCGTCAGAATTTGCCGGATTTCAGGAAAAGATGAAATGAGAAGACATTATATTGCACAATGACAGAATGTTAGCATGGTTAACATGATGTATCATAAGAGTATAAAAAACATTTATTAATGTTTGTAAAAAAGTTGGCAAAGGAACACATAATTTCCTAAAAAAATGCTTTTTTTCTTTTTTTTTAACATTTTTTTAGAAATATGTGTAAATAACAGGTTTATAGAGTATTAAAGTTGCACTTGTACAAGCTTTTTTCAATTATTATGCTGGATACTTCTTCCCTTCTATCGAAAATTAATTATCTCTTTCCAATAGGAGAACTTTTCCATTTTAAAATTGTCCGGAAGAAAAAAATATTGCTGTCTGTTCCTATTAGCGATATGAGGGGCGGAGGCTCTTATTATACTGTTTTATTTGCTCCCTCACCGCTTGTGTTAGCTTCACTATTGGGTAAAAATATTATGATTTTGTTTAACTAATCAACTTTTTCCCCTAAAAAACTTTTTGTTCCCTTATTCTACCTGATTTGTAACTTCTTTGTTATAGTACCTTGGATTGTTTGAACTTCAAGTAGATACATTCCGGAGGGAAAACTTTTTACAGAGAGAGACAGGTTTGTTTGAAATCCTCCTTCTTGGGTGATTATACATTGTCCCAATAAGTTAAAAAGTTGTATTTTCATGATGGGTTGTGAGGATTTGATTAGACATAGGTCGGCGCAGGGATTGGGGAAAATGGTAATTTCTGATTTATTAATCAATTCATTATTAATGTTTTGTGTAG
Source organism: Bacteroidales bacterium (assembly GCA_016290715.1). Classification (GTDB taxonomy): domain Bacteria; phylum Bacteroidota; class Bacteroidia; order Bacteroidales; family WCHB1-69; genus UBA1756. Next base: position 3,631 of record JAEEUY010000071.1, on the reverse strand, counting down.
AATCTGATGCATAACACGGGAGTTGTTCGGTGGTGGAAGCAGCTATTGGAAGATAACCAACCATTCCTAAATTGGTTTGGTCGGTTTGGTGGTAAATGACACTTTCAGCGAATGCCTCGGAATCATCGCCCCAATAATTTCCGACAGCGGTAATGGGAGAGTTCGCATTGTTGTATAAAGCATACATTTCACCATTATTCCCATTGTCGTAGAGGCAGTTATATCCGAAATCAGAAATGGTTCCCATGTCAATATGGTGGTAATAGATAGCAGTAATTCCCCATAAGTTTCCTGTGATAAGGTTATGACGGATTTTTGCTGTGCAGGTAGTATCATATCCGTAAATGCTGATCCCACTGCCTCCATTCATGGGATTTTCTTCTAAATTGTTGTTTATAAATATATTATCTTCAATTAGAGAAGAAATATTAGTCCCTTGTTGTGTGTATCCGTACCGGTTATTCTCTACCAGATTATGGCGAACAATTGCTTTTGTTTCGCTGATATTCATCAGATTGGCAATAGCGATGCCTCCCGACATTGACACACAACCCTCAATGTGATTGTTTTCTATTATGAGGGTATCGGTAGCTGTTCCGGGACCTAAATTCAATTGGGGTTGGTTTGCATTACCCAATACATTATGATAGAATTGATTGTGGCGAATAATAGGAGCTCCTGTAACGTTCACTGCTGAGTTGATGGCCGCCGATTGATTGTCGTGAAAATAGCATTGCTCAATTATGGGATTACAATTCATATATTTGATAACGGGTTCTCTAAAATACCGAAATTCACAATTGTGAAAGCAGACACTGCTTTCGTTGATGACAATGTTTTGGGCATACTCAAACAATAAATTGGAAAGCATGGAAGAAACGGCATTTTCAAATCGCAACTCAAAAAGTGAAGCAGGGTTGTTGTTATTTTCTCCACTTATAACAAGTTGATTATCACGCTCTTCACAGATAATACAACCTTGAATGATGATACTGACACTATCTGCTACATGAATGGATAGGGTAGGGTTATCTAAAATCAGCGTATCGCCAGAGGATATGGTTAAGTTTTGATGAATGGTGTAATTGCCTGTTTGTGGGTTCGTTACAGCACCTGCAGAATAGAGCGCTATATCGTACAAAGTTAGCTTGACTCCTGTTCCCGGGGTGAATATTTGTGCATATAAAGAAAAACTGCAAAGGTAAAAGCAAAAAAGAAAAAATTTTTTCATAAAAAAATGATAATAAATTAGATATTTTGATAGATATTTTGAATTTTATTTTATTAAATTGCCTAAAATATCGCGGGTGAGTTCGCGGGTGATGGTGCGTGTAGCGGCGGAGGTAGTATTTTTTATCACTTTTTCGGTGGTGCTTTTCTTTGATTTCGTTTTCTTTCCTGTTACCCTATCGCTAACAGCGGTGCCCAAAATGGTTCCTAAGGTGGCGGTGAGTGCGGTGAGAATGGCTTTTCCCACTTTGGCTATCAAACCCTTTTTCTTTTTTTCAGAAGGATTAGAAGTTTCTTTAATAGGTTTATTATCAGTGTTTTGAGTGGTTAATGCGTTTTCTTCAGTCTCTTTTAAAATGAGTTCGTAGGCGCTGTCACTGTCAATAGGTGTGTCGTATTTGCCATACACGCGGCTGTTGCGGATGAGTGTGCTTCTTTGTTCGTTAGTGATCGCCCCAATTTGAGAGAGAGGAAAAAGGATTTTAGCGCGTTGTACGACGTTTGGTGCCCCTTTTTCATCAAGAAAGCTAACTAAGGCTTCGCCTGTTTCAAGGGTTGAAATTGCTTCCTCTGTTTTGAATTCCGGATTTGAGCGGAAAGTGTCAGCGGCTACTTTTACCGCTTTCTGATCTTTAGGGGTGTAGGCACGCAAAGCATGTTGCACGCGGTTGCCCAACTGCCCCAGAATATTTTCAGGGATGTCGTTGGGGTATTGTGTGATGAAATAAACTCCCACGCCTTTGCTTCGTATTAACCTGATGACTTGCTCTATTTTGTCGGTCATGGCCTTGGAAGTGTCCTCAAAGAGCATGTGCGCTTCATCAAAGAAGAAAACCAATTTGGGCATTTCCAAGTCGCCCACCTCGGGGAGGTTAGAGTAGAGTTCGGAGAGGAGCCAAAGAAGGAAGGTGCTGTAGAGTTTGGGTTGTAGCATCAGTTTGTCAGCGGCGAGTACGCTCATTACTCCTTTGCCATTTTCGGTTTGCAGAAAATCGTGAATGTCGAAACCGGGCTCTCCGAAAAACTGATTGGCTCCCTGATTCTCTAATTGTAACAATGCGCGTTGGATAGCGCCAACGCTGGCTGTTGAGATGATGCCATAACGGGTGGTGTATTCTTTGGCGTGCTTGGCCACATAGTCGAGCATGGCGCGCAGATCCTTCATGTCAAGGATAAGGAGTCCGCGTTCATCGGCGATGCGGAAAACGATATTGAGTACGCCATCTTGCGTTTCGTTCAATCCGAGCAGGCGCGATAGCAGCTGTGGCCCCATCTGTGAGATAGTGGCGCGAATGGGATGCCCTTGTTCGCCATATACATCGTAGAAACGTACGGGACAGGATTGGAACTGAGGGCTCTCGATGCCGAATTCCGGCAATCGTTTTTCAATGAAACCACTCATCTGTCCAGCCTGACTGATGCCAGACAAATCCCCTTTCATATCGGCCATAAAGCAGGGAACACCAGCTTGTGAAAAACTTTCGGCCATTACTTGCAGCGTAACGGTTTTGCCAGTGCCTGTGGCTCCAGCGATGAGACCGTGCCGATTGGCCATTTTACCTTGGATAGAGAGTGCGCCTTCCGCACAGTGGGCGATATACAGCCCGCGTTTCTGATCGTACATAGTTGTTCTTTTTTTGTTATTGCAAAAGTAATATTTTTTTCAAAAAAAATAGGGAGTATTGTTAAAGAAAAAATGATTGTTAGTGTAATGACCCTGTCTAACCATTTATGATGATGGTATTATTATTGATTTACAATCTCTTCCGCAATCATTTCCGCTTGTTTCAGAACAGTTTCCGTTGCCAACTGTTGCATGTCGGGCGGGTAACCGTATTTGCGCAAGAGCCGTTTCACCGCCACTTTCATCTTTGCACGCACAGTCTCTTTGATGGTCCAGTCAATGGAGGCGTTTTTGCGGATGGTTTCGGTCAGGACAACCGCCAACTCGCGAAGTTTGTCCTTCCCCATCAGCTCCTTGGCACTCTCATTGTCAGCCACTGCGGAATAGAAAGCGTATTCATAGGTGGTCAACCCCATACCTTCGGCCTCAGAGTCTTTTTCAACAATGGTTTTGCTGAGTTTGATGAGTTCGTCAATGACTTCAGCTGCGGTGATGATTTTGTTGTGATAACGGGTGATGGAATTATCGAGCATCTCCATCAATGTACGACCTTCCACCACATTAAACTTGGAACGAGACTTGATTTCGCCTTCCAGCAACTTTCGCAGAACCTCCAAAGCGATGTTTTTATGCTCCATGTCTTTCAATTCCATCAAGAACTCTTCTGAAAGAATGGAAATATCCGGCTTCTTGATGCCAGCAGCATCGAAAAGGTCGATGACTTTATCCGAAACCAAAGCCTCATCAATCACTTGTCGGATAGTGGTTTCAATTCCC
>JAEEUY010000070.1 GCA_016290715.1 Bacteroidales bacterium | reverse complement strand
TATAGGGGTGTTGTGGATTTTTAAACAACACCTTCATATCGCCACTTTCCACCACACGCCCTTTCAATAGCACCACTACCCTATCGGCGATTTGTGCCACAACACCTAAATCATGCGTGATAAAAATCACGCTCATGCCGTACTTTTTCTGTAATCGTTTGATTAATTCCAAGATTCCCTTCTGAACCGTAACATCCAATGCCGTAGTAGGTTCATCCGCAATTAAAATGTCGGGATTGCAACTCATCGCCATCGCAATCATCACCCGTTGCTTCTGTCCTCCCGACAACTCATGGGGATAGGAGTAGAAAATTTTGTCGGGACGAGGCAACATAACCTCGGTAAAAAGTTCCAAAACTCGGGCGTGTGCCTCTTTTTTGGTCATAGAAGTATGCAAACGCAAAGCCTCTACAATTTGCTCACCACAACGCAATACCGGATTCAGAGAGGTCATCGGCTCTTGAAAAATCATAGCGATTTTGGCACCACGCACCTTCCTCAACTCCTTTTCAGACAGGGAGAGCAGCGAAACCGATTTTTGTGTATCCGGATCAGTATATACAATATCGCCATGGGTAACTTTAGAGATGGCTTTCGAGATAAGTCGCATTACCGAAAGTGCCGTAACCGACTTCCCGGAACCGGATTCTCCCACCACGCCGACAGTTTCACCCGCACGCAACGAAAACGACACCTCATGCAGAATGGGCTTCCACTCCGCATCGTTTTTCAATTCCAACGAAAAATCCTGAATATCTAAAACGTTCATCCTTTCAAAATGGTCTGCAAAATTACGTTTTTTCTCTTCATTACAAACCCAAATTGCTTAAAATTGACTGACGAGCAGACTTTATTTTCGCCAAAAGTGCATTCTTCCCTCTTTCGTATCGATGGTAACGACAGAGACTGAGGGTTTTAATCGCATATTTTCTCCATCCATACTGCACAAAAATAGTAATGAAAGAAGCCACAAGATAACCTAATGAGAAGAGGCAGGAATGAGAAATCAGCGCAACCAGAACAAAGAGCAATAAATAACAGAGGGGGAACATCACAATCACACTCACCCCAAAATTTATCGTAGAGGTGAACATTTTATCCTGCAAATTTCTTTTAGGCAATTCGCACGCATAAAATGGAACGAAGTTGTTGATAAAGCCGAAAAGAAAAACCGGGAAAGAGAGCAATAACCAGAAAAAGCGGAGCACCAACTGGAAAGTGGATGTGGTCTGCTCCAACTGCCAAGTGCGCAAATTCAATTTTTCCATCCCCTCTTTATATTCTGCGGCTTGCAACATAATGGCACTGAACTTCTCAGGCTGTTGCAGGTGCATTTCATCCAAAATCCCCATTATTTTTTTATCGGACAACAGGGCAGAATACGGGTCCTTCCCTGGCAAATGCTCTTTTTCTATCATTTTTTTCCTGCCGATGGCAAACGCTGTTTCATATTGTCCATAATGTTCTTCATCTTTCACATCAATTCCCATTTCCTGAATAATGGCCTTCGACTTCTCATTCAGCGCAAGATAAGCGTTGTTGGGTTCCGCCTTGTACTTTTCATAAAATGGTTCGAGTCCGAACGGTTCGCCAATCACCATGACCAGATCGTAACGCATGTGGAAATAGTTGGTATAATAGATAGCGATAGGTAAGATTTTCAGATTATTCTGATAATCAGAAAGTTCAGCTGACCTAAAAGCCAAGCGCGGATAACCTTTCTTAAAGGTGGAGAAAAACCTCCCCGGCTGGTGCTTGGCTTCCGGGAACATACAAACAGTAGCCCCTTCATTGAGAAAACGCGCGGCCAAGTCGAAAGTTTCGAGATTACTCCGGATATCGTCGCGACCGCCATCGCGAGAACGAAAAGTAGGCAATATTTTTAGAAAACGAAGCAATTTCGCGACAATCACATTCTTTTTAAAAATATCACCGCGTGCAATAAAAATGGGTTGCCGCTTATTCCTGAAAAGATATAAAATAGCCAAGGCATCCATCAGCGCATTTTGATGATTGGCAATAACAAAAGTAGGAACCCCCTTTTTAGGGATATGCTCTTCCCCAATAATTCTTACATTTCTATAATACAAGCGAGAATGTGCAAAATAGAAATAGTAATTCCACACATGATACAATTTGTCAAATTGATTTACTTTTTCAAATGAGATCATAGGTTAAGACTGCGACAAATCAGATATATAATTAGTTGATTTTCAATTCTTTAATAATATTTTGAGCATTAGCGAATTTATCCACGATAAACAAAAAGTAGCGAACATCAAGAGAGATATTGCGACAACGGTTCACATCATAATTGATATCACTCATCGTCCCTTCCCACACACGGTCGAAATTAACGCCAATCAATTCTCCATTGGCATTGATAACGGGGCTTCCCGAGTTGCCGCCGGTGGTATGATTGCTGGCAATAAAGCAAACCGGCAATTCTCCATTTTCATTGGCATAATTCCCATAATCCTTTTGCAGATACAACTCTTTCAATTTAGGATCCACCTTATAATCAAAGATATCCGGATTTTCTTTTTGCATAATCCCCTCTATCGTAGTATAGTGCACATAATCCACGCCATCGGAAGGTGAAAAGCCTTTCACATTGCCATACGTAACGCGCATGGTAAGATTTGCATCAGGATAAAAATGTCGGTTACTGTTTTTCTCCATCAGCGCCTTGACATACAAACGATAATCCAAATCAAGCTGTTTTCTCGTCAGCGTTAATTGGTCATAATTGTCAAAATACTGTTCAAAAACGGGCAACAGCAACTGGAATAATTCATTTTGCAGAATTTTTGAAAAATCTTTTCTTTTGGCATTTTTCACAAATTGTATAAACTTCTCCCCCCGTGCAAAATAAGGAGATTTCTGTTGTGCACGCTGAAACATAGCCTGCCATTCCGATTTCGGCATATTGATATAGCGTTGCAGCGCTTCCGGGATTAATTGTGCATCTTGCGTGGTGAAATAGTAGTTCATCAGCTCAACAAAACACTCGCCATCAATATCCGCATTGTAATTTTTGAAAAACGATTCGGCTTGTTGCAATAATTTGGTGCGGGCATCTTCAAAATTCTCATTCGTAACCTGTGCATTTTGCGCAGCTTTTGACACTCTTAAAACATTAGTATACATAAATTTAATCAACTCAACACCAATAAAAGTTTCCGAAATATACGTATTGGTTTTCACTTGATCTTTATAGATTTGATATGATTTTCTCATATCATTCAAAACCTGTCCATACGCTGCATTCCTGTCTTCATTTTCTTCTACCCATTTTTGGAATTCCATCTCTTCCGCCCTTTTCTTTTCAATGACATTGCATTCTTTAATTCCCTTGCTTTCCCCAATCCATTTTTTCCAGCCGTTGCTAATGGAATTAGCTTTAGCTGAATACATCAGACGTATTTCGGTAGATTTTTCCATTTGCCGTTTCATGGCTGCCAGCCGCAGGTCACGGGAGTGAATAGCCACCGGATTCTGCACATTCACAATAATATCCACTGCATCCGAGATTAGAAACTGCTGGGTCGTGCCGGGGTAACCAAAAACCAATGTGAAATCACCTTCATTGACTCCTTTGGTTGAAAGCGTAAAGAATTGCTTTGATTGCAACGGGACATTGTCTTCCGAGTAATCTGCCGGATTTCCCTCTTTATCGGTATAAATCCTATACAAAGAGAAATCGCCCGTATGACGAGGCCACATCCAGTTATCGGTATCCCCACCAAATTTTCCAATACTTTCTGGTGGAACTCCTACCAAACGCACATCCCTGAAAGTTTCATTCACAAACAGGAAATATTGATTCCCATAGAAAAATGGTTTTACAACTGCGTCATAATGCGTATTTTGTGTTGCCACTTTCTTGATTTCGGCAATATTCTTTTCAATTTGCCTGCTGCGTTCTTCTTCCGTCATTTGCGGGGTAACATTCATGAGCACCTCCGCGGTAACATCTTCCATCCGCACCAAAAAAGTAACGGTTAATCCTGGATTGGCAATCTCCTCTTCATGATTCTTTGCCCAGAATCCATTATGTAAATAATTGTGTTCCAATGTGCTATGACTTTGCACATAACTATATCCGCAATGATGGTTGGTAATGAGCAATCCATCCGCAGAAATCAGCTCCCCTGTACACCCTCCACCGAACAAAACAATCGCATCTTTCATGCTATGATGATTCACACTATAAATGTCATCGGCCGTCAATTTAAAACCCATTTGTTGCATTTCGGCTTCATTGTAACCCAAAAAGAGAGGAATCCACATTCCTTCATCGGCCATGGACAACATCCTCAAACAAAGCAAAAAGGTTAATAAGAAAACTTTTTTCATTTTTATATTTTTTAGTGATTAATTAACGATTGGTAAATAGTATGGAACTGCTCGCCGACTACGGCAGGTGAGCAAATATTAACAGCTTCATTCTGAATTGTTTGAACATCAAAATCTGCAAAATGATCCAACATATAGTTCATTTTTTCAACCAATTGTGATTCATTCTGAGCTTCTACGAACAAGGCATTTTTAATATTGGCGATTTCCGGGATACCCCCCACACGGCTTGTTACTGCCGGACGACCGCAACAAAATGACTCCAAAAGCACACACGACTGCGTTTCATAATTGGAAAAAAGCACCAAAAAATCGCTTTGTTGCATATACGCAGCCACCTCCACCGCCGACTTTTTTCCCAGTAAAAAAACGAAATCCCCCAAATGATGGGTTTGAATGTAATTTTCAATCTCTTTATTGGGCAATTCATGGACAATATTCAAACGAAAATCCTGCCGTTGGCTTGCCAATTTCTCCACTGAACGCAGAATTCCAAAAATATTTTTTATTGGGTCAAGAGTGGAAACGTGCAATATTTGTTTATATGTGCGCTCTTTTTTCTCTTGAGACACAAAAAGATTGGTATCCACAACGTTACTCACAATAGTAGCAGGTATTTTCCGAATCATGGGCAACGTCTCCATCATCATCTGATGCAAATGATGGGTAACGATCGTCAAGTGGCGCACGCGACGGAAAAGATAATACATCTGCACACGCTGGGCGAAAGAGATTTTTTTTCTCAACAGAGGGCTATAAATCGACCAATGTTCTGTTAACGCTAAGGGAATCTGATACTTACGACTCAATTTAGAGGCAACAATTCCCAATGGAAGGGCTACATGAGCATGAATAATATCCGGTTTCCCATATTGAGTGATAAGTTCGTCAAACGCATGAATATAAGCTAAGAACAATTGGTATTTAGATATTTTTTCAGGAACATAAATGGGATAAAAAATAATGGAGGAAGGCAGGTCTATCGCCGTTGAATCCCACGATTTCCCCACATGGTGCATCACAATCGTTTGGGCAAAAGCAGTGGTTGAAGCAATGTGTTTCAAGATAAAATTGCCGTCAAGCGGTTTATTTTCAGAAGGGAACCAAGAAGGGATGTGAACGATCAGCATTACTTTTCTTTTCTTTTTAATTTTTTCAACTTGGTTTCCATGACTTGCTTAAAAAGGCTGAAGTCGGCGCGGGTAATCAAAAAATCACGGGCGGTGGCATGAGTGAAGCGGACAAATACCGTGAGTGTGAAGATGAGATTTGCGCCATACGCCGCGCTGGTAATCCACCCGGCGGTTTGCAATGCAAGCAACGAACTGATTTCCATTGTTTTAGGAATAAGCAATATACCTGCCACAGCCGTAACGAGCAAACTGATTACAGAACCGATGGCGTTCACCCAATATTTGCCATATCCGCTAAAATGATGCGCCAGAATGGTTGTGCATGAAAGCGCAAAAATACCTGGCAACAAACTACAAATCACCGATTTGGAATTAGCAAAATCAGCGCCTAAAACAAACACGAGGAATTGGGCTGGGAGCAACAGCAATACCAACACTGCCGCCAAAGCAAATACCGCAACAATCTTCAGCAAACCCAAGGTCAGATTCTTCGTATAATCCATATCCGGCTGATTGGAAATCCGGGCATATTGCACCAAGCAAATGCTCTTCGGGAAAATCCACACCGCTTCCGAAATTTTCGTCCCCATTTCATACACCCCCAGCGACTTGCGACCAATAAAATGATCCACGAAATAGTAGTTCAACCGATAGGTAAGCAGTTGCGTCAAGTTGGCGATTTGCGTCCAGAATCCCAATTTCACCATTTCTTTCAAAAGGGTAAAAACGCCGTCAAACTGCACTTTATCAAACTGTTTAACCACAAAAACAAAACTGATAACCGTTACCACCAAATAAGAAAATATGTAGGCAGTCAAATAGAGTTCTATTTTGGCAGATTGGAAAACGAACAACAAAACAGACAGCGTAGTTAACAGCAAAATGGATTGTAAAATCTGCAAAATATTAAATAGCCGAATATTTTCTTTTCCTTGAACAATCGCTATATCAATATTATAGATAGTGAAAACAGAAGTCATCGCCAAAAGCCACCAAGTATATTCTGCGGGAACCAACTGAAGTTCCTTAAGCAGGAAAATACCTCCGACATTGGCGATACATGCCCACAGAAATGAGAGCATAAAGAGTTGAAAGATATTTTTTCGGGGGACCAAATAGACCAGCGTGCCGCCACCGACGAAGTTGGTAAGCACTTGCAACAAAGTAAGTCCTAAAACGACCAAGGCAATCGTCCCTGTACCCTCCGACCCGAAAGCATTTGCGTTAATAACCACCACCACAATCATTAAAACAGTGGAGAGCAATCGCGTAAAAAAAGTACCTAAAACCTTGTCTATCATCGTTACCTTAAAGTGCGCAAAAATACAAAAAAAAGATAACCTTTCAGGATATTTTTTTACTTGCCGATTCTATTTCTCAGGGAGAAAAAAACAATTAATAAAGCAGGTCCACTTCCCCTTTCCCCTCACGAACCACTTCAATCTCGCCAGAAGTACAATCCACCACCGTTGAAGGGATATTATCACCATAACCGCCATCAATCAACAAATCCACCATATCGCCATACCGCTCATAAATCAGCTCAGGGTCGGTAGTGTATTCTATCACCTCATCGTCATCTTTGACCGAAGCCGAAAGAATAGGGTGCCCCAAAACGCGCACAATCTCCCGAATAATTGAGTTGTCGGGGATACGAATACCTATTGTTTTTTTATTGCTTTGTATCAGTTTGGGCACATGATTGTTGGCTTCCAGAATAAAAGTATAGGGGCCCGGGAGCACTTTTTTCATCACCTTGAAAATATTGTTTCCCAGTGGTTTTGTATAATCTGAAAGGTGGCTCAAATCATAACAGATGAAAGTCATATTCGTCTTTTTCTTCTTGTTTCCAAGAATCTCTTGAATACGCTCTACCGCCTTCGGTTTGAAAATATCGCAGCCAATCCCATAAATCGTATCAGTGGGATAAATGATGATACCTCCATTCTGCAGACAATCCACTGCTTTTTGAATTTCGCGAGGATTCGGATTTTCGGGATATATTTTAAGAAACATGTACACTAAAATAAAAATGGGCAAGCTACTTATATCGCATCGCTACAACCAATGTACCCTTGCTGCATTCCTGCCCTGGGGGAGTTGAAAGGGAGCAGATCGTACAAGACTTACCCGCTGCAAAAGTACAACAATTTTTAAATACAGTCCATTCCTCAAAAGTAATTTTTGAGTAAATCATAAAATACTGATTATTAATGATTTATTTTGAAACAACAAAAAAAAAGCCCTGAATTTTATCCGACAGGGCGCAAGAAAGTTTTCATTTTTTTGCAGAAAAAGAGTGTTATTTTACCTTTTTCACCAATTGTCCACAGGCCGCATCAATATCTTTACCCCGACTATGACGCACATTGACAATCATATTTTTTGATTCCAAAAAGGCAATAAACTCGCGTACCGTTTCTTCGTTGCTTTTTTCAAATCCGCTTTGAGTGGCATTGTATTCTATCAAATTGATTTTAACGGGGAATGGCCGGCAAAAAGCGAATAATTTTTTAGCATCTGCCAAAGAATCGTTCCAATTTTTCAACATCAGATACTCAATAGTGATACGTTTCCCTGTTTTCTCATGCAGATAAACAAGGGCATCCTGCAACATTTCAAAATTTTGGGATTCGGTAACGGGCATCAGTCGTCGGCGTTTTAATTCATCAGCACAATGAAGCGACAGGGCGATTTCCGGTTTAAAGCCGTCATCTGCCAACCTTTTAATTCCGGAAGCGATACCAACGGTAGAAAGCGTGATTCTTGACGGAGACAACCCTTGCCCTTTCGGTGAAGTAATCCATTGAACAGAGCGTATGACACTTTCATAATTGAGCAGCGGTTCCCCCATTCCCATATATACAATATTAGTAATATTTTGATTATAAAGCTCTTGCGATTTCTTATTCATCAATAGAAACTGATCAAAGATTTCCGAAGAATGCAAATTCCGAACAAAACCCATGGTACCTGTGGCACAGAAGGCACACTTTAAAGGGCACCCGACTTGAGATGAAATACAAGCTGTAACACGATTATCGGAGGGGATGAGCACTCCCTCCACTTGACGTTTGTCGTGCAAGTTAAATACAAACTTGGCTGTGCCGTCCTTGCTTTGCACCATTGCAGCGATTCCGGAAGTTAAAAAAGTAAAATTACTTTTTAACTGTTCCCGAAGCGCAACGGGCAAGTTGCTCATTTCATCAAAACTGCGTACACCTTTTTTCCACAGCCACTCTTCAATTTGGGCACAACGGAATTTCTTTTCGCCGATACTTTCAATAAATGAAGACAAGTTTTGTGCTGTTGTATGTCGAATATCTGTACTCATTTTTATTTGATCAATTTTTTGTAGTGAATGCGCGTGGGGGCATCATTTCCCAAGCGTTTTCTTTTATTTTCCTCGTATTCCGAGTAGGTTCCCTCAAAGAAATAGACTTGGGAGTTGCCCTCAAAGGCGAGAATATGTGTGCAAATTCTGTCGAGGAACCAACGGTCGTGAGAAATCACGACAGCGCATCCGGCAAAGTCGTTCAATCCTTCTTCCAAAGCCCGCAAGGTATTGACATCAATATCATTCGTGGGTTCATCTAACAGAAGCACATTCGCTTCCGATTTCAAAGTAAGTGCCAAATGCATACGATTTCTCTCGCCACCAGAAAGGACACCCGCTTTTTTTCCTTGGTCGGTGCCGCTAAAATTAAAGCGTGAAACGTACGCACGCGAGTTAATGAGCCGGCCGCCCAAATTCATCTGTTCGTTTCCTTCAGAGATCACTTCCCAAACATTTTTTTCAGGATCGATATTTGCATGCTGCTGGTCAACATAGCCTATTTTTACTGTTTCACCCACTTGGAAAGTGCCATTATCAGGGGTTTCCAAACCCATAATCAAACGGAAAAGCGTGGTTTTGCCTGCTCCGTTGGGACCAATCACGCCGACGATTCCGTTGGGTGGCAGGCTAAAATTCAGATTTTCGAACAACAACTTATCCCCGTAAGCCTTAGACACATTCACTGCTTCAATTACTTTAGAACCCAGACGCGGACCATTCGGGATATAGATTTGTAAATTTTCCTCTTTTTCTTTAATATCCTCATTCAGCAACTTATCGTAAGCTGAAAGACGAGCTTTTGATTTGGCGTGGCGGGCCTTTGGGGCCATTCTCACCCATTCCAATTCCCGTTCAAGAGTTTTCATTCGTTTTGACTCTTGTTTTTCCTCCATTGCAAGACGATTGGTTTTCTGTTCCAGCCAAGAAGAGTAATTCCCTTGCCAAGGGATCCCTTCCCCGCGGTCAAGTTCCAATATCCAGCCAGCCACATTGTCAAGGAAATAGCGGTCATGGGTAACAGCGATAACTGTTCCCTTATATTGTTGCAGGTGCATTTCAAGCCACTGAACTGATTCGGCATCGAGATGGTTTGTTGGCTCATCAAGCAGCAAAATGTCGGGTTCTGAAAGCAGCAGACGGCAAAGTGCCACCCGACGGCGCTCGCCACCCGAAAGATTTTTCACTGGCGTATCACCCTCGGGACAACGCAAGGCATCCATGGCCCGCTCCAATTTGGAGTCCAATTCCCAAGCATCATGCTGGTCAATCAATTCTGTTAATTCGCCTTGACGTTCAATGAGTTTGTTCATCTCATCGTCGTCCATCGGTTCCGCAAACTTCATATTCACCGCTTCATACTCGGCCAAGATATCCACAATCTCTTTAACTCCCTGTTTAACAACATCTTTTACCGTCATCGTATCATCCAACTGGGGTTCCTGCGGCAAATAACCGACACTATACCCTGGCGAAAAAACCACTTCCCCCTGAAAAGAGGGGTCAACTCCGGCAATAATCTTCAGCAAAGAGGATTTGCCAGCACCATTCAACCCTAAAACTCCGATTTTAGCGCCGTAATAGAAAGAGAGGTAAATATTTTTAAGTACTTGTTTTTGTGGTGGATACGTTTTACTAACGTTCACCATCGAGAAGATAATCTTTTTATCGTCACTCATAAAAATTAAGGTTATTCAAAAAAACGTGCAAAGTTACGATTATAATTCATACGCAACACCAGCACCCTTAGTTTTCCCTTAATTTTTGAATCAGCCACCGCATACCTTTAAATCCCAAAAAGAAGAAATCCATCAATACATTTCTTTCTTCATAATCATTTTTTAACCGACGTTCTTTTTCCCTAACTTCGTACCGCAACACTGTCTTTTGAATGGCAATCTCATGGAGATCATTAAACACTTTCCTATTCATCACCACCTCCTATCTTTTCATTATCAGACTGGTCATCTTCGTACATGATTCTGCTCAACATTTTCACAATAGGGTTAATAAAAATTTTCTCTTTCCCCAATAAAGCAATCACAATCACAAGGATGAATAATCCGGCACAAATCAAATAAACCGGAGCAGCTGTATTGAAGAACTGTGCCAACCAACTAATTAATGCTTGGGCGAAAAACACCAACGCAACAAACGCGGAAATAACGACCGTGAGAATCATCAGAATCCCACCGACAATTTTTGACGATTTCTCCAAAAATTCCAATTTGAATAAATCGTAACGACTGGAAAAATAGTCTTTTGCATCTTTTATTATCCGGTCGTTACGGTCATTCGGCTGAAAAAAACCACTGAAAATACTCATATTTTCGCTATTAGATTTATTGTTCATCCACCACTTCATCCGTCGGCATTTCAGCACGCTGACGTTTCAGTTTGGCGATGAGCTTGTCTATTTCTTCTTTGGTCAGTTTTTCAGAAACCTTCGTTCTGATTTCTTTTCCTTTGTCAGTGGTCATCAAAAGAGTAACTCCTGCGGCAAGTGCTGCACCACTCAAAAATGCTAAAACATGTGAAGCTTTCATAATTTTTTATTTTTAAAATTTTACACAAAAATAACAAATGTTTTTCAATTTTGTTACAAAGAAACCGAAAAAAAATCATTTATAACACATAAATAATTGACAATAAGAAAAATACAAAATTTATCTGAATTATAAAACAATAAAAATTATTCGTATTTTTGTTTGTTATTGATTTTTCAATCTGAATATTATATCATTTTCTCATCATTAAAACTATTTTGTCCATGTAAAAAGTTGATAAATAATTAGATTGATGGAAGACTATGCCGATTATGCTTGAAATAAGAGAAGTTATCACCACAAAAGATCTAAAAAAATTCATCCAATTTCCTAAAAAATTGTACAAGGATTGTCCGTACTATGTACCGCCTTTAGACCAAGGGGAATGGAAAACGCTTACCCGACATCCGGCTTTGGATTTTTGTGATATCAAATTATGGTTAGCCCACAAAGACGGGGAGATTGTTGGCAGAATTGCGGGTATCATTAATAAAAAGTGCAACGAAATCAAGGGACAGAAACGGATTCGTTTCGGGTGGTTTGACACGATTGATGATGCCGCTGTAGCCAAAGCATTATTCCAAAAGGTGGAAGAATGGGGACGGAGCCGGCAGTTAACCGAAATTTGCGGTCCCTCACGCTACTCCAACATGGACAAACAGTCGATGCTTATTGAAGGTTTTGACAGAACACCTCCCATCACTTCTGATTACAATTTTCCCTACTATCCGGCATTAGTTGAACAATTAGGATTTGAAAAAGAGGTGGATTACATCCAATATGACATTGAACTCCACGAAGTTCCCGAATCCATTGTCCGTATTTCCCAGATTGTCAATCAACGCTGCAAAGTGCACATCCGGCCATTCAAAAACAAGAAAGAATTAAAAGCCATTGGCCGCGATTTCTTTTATGTTTTGAATGAAAGCTACCAGCATATTTTTAATTTCATCCCTCTGACTGACAAAGAAATTGATTGGTTGATTGACAACGATTTCTCTGTTGCGGTAAAAGATTTGATTGTGATGTTAGCAGACGAAAATGATAAGATTGTAGGAATTTCCTTCTGTCTGCCATCGCTCAGCGAAGGATTCAAAAAAGCGAAAGGAAAGTTGTTTCCTTTCGGCTGGTATCATATTTTGCATGCACTCAAGGATAGAGAAGTGGTGGATATGTTTTTAACAGGGGTTCTTCCCCAATATGCCAATTCAGGGATACACGCCATATATCACAAAGAGTTGCAAGAGCGCTTTTGCAAGATGGGCTTTCCTCATGCATTGTCCTCGCAACAATTGGAAAACAACCCTGCCAGTCGTATTTGGCAAAAGTATGATGCTGCAGAGATTGTTTTCCGCAGAAGGTGTTATAAAAAAGATTTGTAAATGAATACACAAGCTTATGCTGTTGTTACCGGAGCCAGCCGTGGTTTAGGCAAGGCGCTGGCTATTGAACTTGCCCGTCGGCGAATCAACACCATACTCATTAGCAGCAGCGAAAAAGTGATTGATTTCTGCCAATCTTTAGCTGACGACTATCCTATTGATGCCCATTATTTTATCACAGACCTTACGAATCGTGATGCAATCATTGCCACTGCACAAAAAATCAACGAACGCTTTAACGTTTTCATGCTAATCAATAATTCTGGCGTTGGCGGGTCGAAGAGATTTGAAGAAGTGGAGACGGCATATTTGGAAAAGATTATCCATCTCAATATCATTGGCACCACACTGCTCACCAAATTACTGATTAACAACCTATTGAAACAGAAAGAAAGTTATATACTCAATGTGGCGAGTATGGCTGCGCTGACACCGACAGCCTACAAGACCATCTATCCTGCCAGCAAGTCCTTTGTATATTCCTTTTCTTTAGGATTACACGAAGAGTACAAAAAACGGGGGATGCATGTCAGCGTGGTGTGTCCTGGAGCCATGGCGACCAGTCCTGAGATTTGTGCCCGCATAGAGAAACAAGGATTTTTCGGGAAACTAACCTTGGTGCCTATTGAAAAAATAGCGCGAAAGTGTATCCGTGGATTGTTACATCAACGCCGTGAAATCATAGTTACCCCATTCAGTTGGTTATTTTCCAAAATTATTCCCAATTGCATCAAAGTTCCCATACTATCCAAAATCGTTCGTAAAGAGACGGCGGGATGAGGGAAAGTGGGAGAAAATTGGGAAGATCACTTTTCTTTTCTCATTACCACAATGTATTCGTTACTCATGGTAGAACCTTTAGCCCCTGAAACATTAGTAGGACTATTTTTTGAGGGCATTCTTTTATTTGGAATCTCTCGAACAATGGTTTTTAAATGGTTAAATCCCTGTTTTTCAAACATCTCTGCGGTAAAATAATCAAGAGGAATCTGAATCCCTTTAACAGTTCGATTTCCCACCACATAACAGATTACTCCTCCCTTTCTAATTTTAGGAGCAATGTTATTGATAGATGATGAATAATCATTCAAAAATGAGACCACTTCTTGAAACCTTTTATTATCAATAGATTGAATTTCTCTTAATTCTTGTTCAATACTAACCGTTTCATAATATGGCTCTGCTTTTTTCTTTCCGCCCATCAACAAATTATCTAGATTCTTGGCATAAGTGAACTCAAACCATTCATTTGCCCACCGAGAAAATTGTCCATATGCCACTGTCGTATGACTATCTCCGTATGGAGGTGATGTAATTATCATATCCACGGAATTATCAGAAAGTATGTCCTCAGGTATTCCTATAACAGTATTAAAATCACATATCCGCACTTCAGCAGAATGCTTACTCAAATTATATTGTTTCAATCCCTTCAAATTTCTAAAAACTTTACTTTCAAATATTCCAAATACATCTGGTTTAAACTGTTTTATCTGTTTCTCCGCCATTCTAAATCTCTTAAATTCCCCATTTCTAGTGTATGACACATCTCTAACTGTCTCAGAAAGAGCAATTTGAAAAAAAAGTTTCACATCATTATCAAGAGCATCAATGAATTGAGAAATAAAAGACAATTTCAACAAAACATCTTGAGAATACCAAAAAGATGAATTAGAAACACGAGTAAAATCCGTATTCTTAACCTTATCATCAGAATATGAAAATGGGAATAACTGTATTTCAGAAAGTTCCAGATTGATTTTCTGAATATTAAAATGAGTGGTTTTCGCGTGTGAAATCAATCTGGCAAGCGGATTAATATCTGTTCCTATACTATTTATTCCTTTTAATGAAGCTTCAACCAATGAAGTTCCACTTCCCATATAGGGATCAAAAATGAGATTACATTTATCTTGTGGAGCAAATAGTTCAATCAAAGAACGTGCCACCTGAGGAATCATCATCGCAGGATAGGCATGATAACAATGTGTAAACTCCTTTGTATTAGCAGTTTTAAAAT
>JAEEUY010000069.1 GCA_016290715.1 Bacteroidales bacterium | reverse complement strand
GAGAAACCATTAAATCCCTGATTGCCCTGTCTTTCATAGGAGATAAACAGCATAGTTACATCACCGTTATTGGAGAGGACGGCATTTGAAAATGCAAAATAAGGAGAAGCAGTGGAGGGACTGAACTCATTGAAATTCACCTCTTCTCCTTTTGAATCATAGACAAATACATAAACTTTAGGGGGATTTTTTTTGAAGGCAGCCAGTATAATCACCGCATGCAACTTTCCATCAGGCGACTCTATTCGCGTACTCCAGTCTATCGAGGATGGAATGGTCAGCCGGATTTTAGTTTGTGCATTGGGTGTTCCATCTTTGGGAAGATGGCTGGTGCAATAAATCGTATTTTTCTTTTTATAATACGTATAGGTAGCAAAGATATCGTCTCCTGTATCAAATGCTGTTTGAAGGAAATGGGGAGTGGAAAAGCGTACTTGATGGTAAGTAAACGATCTTTTTTTCTTATTGAAGACCGCAATTTGGTGTTCCAACATTTTTTTATGAAACATCGACTTTTTTTCTACCCGAGGATATAAATAGGCTGAAAACTGTTCTGCATCATTTTCGAGGATTACCGATCCATTATAGAACATATCTATGTCCTTCATAAGGACGAATTTTTTGTTGACCATTTGTGCGGATAACCCCATGGTTATTACAATACAGAGGAAAAGTAAAATAACTTTTTTCATATTATATAGCCTTAGTGAATATTTATAAATAATTGATTAAAACCGCAATGTTAATCCGAATCCCTGTGAAGTGCCACCAATGATGAGGTGCATTGATGTGTTTGAGGCGGGACGCTTGCCGGAACTCGGAGTACTATTATTATTGTCATCGTTATGATTATCATCATAAGATCTTTGATTATAGTTGTAGTCGTAGGCGAGTCCCCCCATTACACTGTTCCCTTTTTGATTAAGATGAATGGCTGGAATGAGGGTGGCAGTGCCTACAATGATGCCTATTACAACACACAGGGCCCCCTTGAATGTCGGCATATTGGAAAAACCTCCTTCCCATGTGGTTGTCATAAAGTGGGACCAACCATATAAAAACCACGCGGTGCCACCTACAATCAAGCCTCCTGCACAACCGGCAACCACAAAGAGCGGGATACTGGCATTCCAACAATTCTTTGCTTGCTTGTATTCACTGAATTCCTCCATTGAAAACATCTTGAGCAGGTCGTTACGGGTCAGCTTTCTAAGTGTTCCATTGTAATTCATATAATAGTTCCCGCGCTTGTAAATGACCTCTCCGTTAGGTTCTCCAGTCAATGCATTATACAAGTGGATAACCTCAGAAAAATCAGTAGTATCGAACTGGCATTGTGTTGTTCGATCAATGTAATCCAATTCTTTTCCCGTGTTTTGTGCAATAGGATCTTCCTGTGCCGAAAGTATCGCATGTGCCAAGAAGAGGCACAACAAAAATAACCATTGTTTTTTCATGACTAAATTAATAAAGTTGGTGCAAATATAAAAAATTTTTTTAAATATGCAAATATTATAGATTCAACATGCAGTTGTCTGTGGTTCATGTCTTTGAAGACTTGGATATGGGAATTCGGACAAAGTGAAACCATCCACTTCAACGGCGGCAATTTGGAAACAATTTTTCATTCAGCGGATAAGAGGAAGGAATATTTCGTATTACTTCCAGTTGGAAATGAGCAGTAGTGTTGTATTTTCTTCTTTGCCAAAAGTATGGAAGTTCATAACATCAATTTTCTGCCATTAGCAGCATGATCTGTTCCAAGTATTTCTGGTCAATCTCGTTGAAGGTCCCGTAGTCGGTGCTGTCGATGTCGAGGACGGCGATGATGGTGCCATTGTGGAAGACCGGTACCACAATCTCGCTGTTCGATGCGGGTGAGCAGGCTATATGTCCGGCGAATTTATGTACGTCGGGAACAATGACGGTTTTCCCTTGTTCCCATGCAGTGCCGCATACGCCGCGGCCAAAAGGGATGCGGATGCAGGCAATCGGTCCTTGGAATGGCCCAAGCACCAATTCTGTATTCTCTACACGATAGAACCCTGTCCACCAGAAACCGAAGGTCGTGTGCAGAATAGCCGCTACGTTTGCCATCTTGGCAATCAGGTCGGGCTCGTCTTTCACGAGTTCCTTTATCTGCGGTAATAGGTATTGGTATTTCTCAGTTTTGTTCATAGTATCATAGAATACGGAAAAATAATTTATTCGGATACAAAATGAATAGTGTTTGAAAGATCTGTTAGAAGGCTATGATGGAGATGATGAGGGTCGTTACGCATGATTGTCAATCTGAAAAGTTAAAACATCACATAAGGTTGGTATGTTCACTTCTTGGGCGTGATGTGGAGTTGAAATTGTTCCGACCGAGTTTCTTGAGCAGACGTCTTACCCTGCGGTTCCGCTTGATCAACCACTCCTCAATCATTTTATTTTCCATATCAAGGCCGTCTGAACTCTCATCCTTGAGTCTTTCTGCCAGGGAAAACCGAAGGTATGCTCCGATATGGCGTTTCTTCTTATCATGGTAGATGTCATCGAATGGGATCAGTACGCCTGTGTCTTCAATATTGTGCATCAAGCGGTTCACTGCTGTGCCAAACATGAGCATTTCGGAAGTGATGGAAAGATATGCTGTTACATTAGGAGGAATATGAACGCCTCTCATTTTGGTTGCTGTTCGGAGCAATTTGTAATCGTCCATCGGGTCATCTTGATTCAAAATCAGATTCATCAGTTCAGGATCAGAATCGGGCATGATCATCTGTTCGTTCCATGGGCGGACAAGTTCATTCTTGTCACCAAAATGCTTCCAGAGAAAATGGTAGATCAAATCCCTGGCGATATGGTCATAAGAAGGATATATGGTGATCTTTCCAAAGAAATAGAGCAGGTTGGGATTCTTCAT
This sequence comes from Bacteroidales bacterium, assembly GCA_016290715.1. Classification (GTDB taxonomy): domain Bacteria; phylum Bacteroidota; class Bacteroidia; order Bacteroidales; family WCHB1-69; genus UBA1756. The sequence goes on along the minus strand of JAEEUY010000069.1, from coordinate 3,983 downwards.
GATAATTGCTACAAGGCCATCCCACAGGTTGTCCATAGCAAATATGGATTTTGCTCCATTTTTGGAACTTTGATACGCTGGTGACACAAAGTTGCGGCCAAGTTCTATGACATGTGGCAGATACTCATCAATAAACTTCTGGGAGAATCGGAACTGATGGGAACTTGCCATAATGGGCTGGCCGTGTTCGTCAAATGTGGCCTCCGAGCCAAAAAGGAAACGATAGCCTCCGATAATAGCTTCGTTGTCAGGATCCCAGACAATCAGCTGCTTATAGGGTTTTTCCATCTTGTCATATTCATCAAGATCTATAGCGTATCCTGTAGAGCCACCGGCATCACGAAAGGCTATTTCTCGCAGTCTTCCGATTTCTGTAACCACATTTGGAGAATCTTGCCATGTAACGATGTAGAGTTCGTTGTGGCCTTTGTTGGTATCTTCCAATTTTTTGGATTTCGTAAGTTCTGCTTTGAGTAGCTCAACGGGTACGGGATCAATTATTTTTTTCATAGTGATAGGAAATGTTAATTGATATTGGATGGCCATGGATTAGAAACGATACCTGCCATGTCAAGCATAGCCTTGTGTGCAAGATCGCGCATCCGTGCCGCTTCTTCTTTTCGGGGGGTGTTGGGGGTGGGAATGATAGGATCCCCGACATGAATGGTAAGCAAAGGTTCTTCTTTGTTGAAGAATCTGCGCCATCCTGTACGGGGTCTGAATGAGATTATCATGGGAATGATAGGGAGAGAATACCGATAGGCCATGTTGAAAGCGCCTATTTTGAATGGTCTGAGTGGGGCATAGAATTTCCAGCTGCAACTTTCAGGGAAGATGTGTATCCACTGTTTGTTGGTGTGCAGTTCATCCAAGGCCTTGTCAAACTCCCTGAGCCCGTTGCGCTCCTCAGGGATGGCAATACCACCGATGGCCTTCATCAGGAATCCGTCCTTGCCACGGAAGGGCTGGGCGTACATGGGAATCCATGCCTTGCGGTATCGCATCGCCTGTAGTACGCAAATCATATCCCATCGGTGGACGTGGTTGCATACGGTCATCACGCCATTGGCCAACAGTTTGCGGTTTTTGCGGATTTTCTCACGTCCTTCAATCCTAAGGCCATAACGAATTTTGTTTACAGGGAAAGCTGCAATCCAAGTAGTAAGATAAATGATAAAATGCCATATTTTGAACTTCAATGACTTATCAAGATAGGGGTAAGTGCCGTCAAAATTTATGTCCTTGAGAGGTCCGCGTATGGGGGCCATTTTGGTGAATGGGTTGTCGCCAGAGAATTCTTCCACTGGTTCGGGAACATAGACCCCTTCCCGAACTTTGAAATTCCGATACGCCGGTCCCCATGATGAATAGTCCTTTAACATGTCAAATTTTTAAAAATGATATAAATCATCAAACTGCAAAATTAACAAATTTTTAAATACTAAAAAATGTTAATCTGATTTTGTTTCATTTACGAAAGCACTTATGGGTGCAATTATTTATGGAATGAAGCCTTTAAGCTTGTGAATGATAAACAACGTGAGAATTGGATGATTTAGGCAGCAAGACCAAAAGGGATAATTGGGGATTTTTTTCGTATTTTTGCGGTGTGAAACCATCCGTTATGAAATCTCATCCGATAGTAATTATCCTTTTGCTGGCATTTTGGATGATTCCAATTGCGCGCGCACAGGAGAGGATTAGGGTGTATGAAGGCGAATTCCCGATTTCAATGGCAGACTTGGGAATACAAGGCCCTGTAAAAATGGTCGAGACAACCGTTTCAACCAGGTATGATGGAGTATATGAAGAACAATTTGGTAACATCTATTATTTCAACACCAAAGGTCTTTTGACAAAGGATGTGCGCTATGATTATATGTCGGATGACAGGATAGAACATCTTTACAGCTACGATTCTCTTTGGCGCTTCCTTTCCCGTGTCTCAACGGATGGAAAGTATCTCCAAGAAGCGGTTTATGATAGTTTGGGACGATTCAGTTATTCCGTTTTTACCAAAGGTGACGGAAAGCCCAAATCTTCACGCCGATATTTTTATGATGAAAATGGGCTATGTGTCCGAAACGAGTACAAGCTAACCATTGACGATTGGGAACTTGGGTATGAACTTATGCAGCATCTGTTCCGATATGATGATGCAGGACATTGCATTGAAAAAGCAGTAGTGGAGGATGGCGACACCTCATACGTGGAACGAAACATCTATGATGAAAAAGGAAATGTGATAGAACAGCTATATGAGACTATCAATGACAGTTCTACTGATCGCACTATTTATTTCTACAATAAGGATAACCTCCTTGTAAAGTCAGAAAATTATTATAACAATGCTTTAATTTGTGAGTATTTCTATGAATATGACGAACACCAATTGACGGATTGTATAACATCATACGATGAAAAAGGGAATATGACCTCATGGATTTATGTTCGGTATGATGAGTACAGTAATCCTATAGAATCAATCTGGTTCTCTTTGGATGACAATTGCAGACTTGAAATACGAGCCAAATATACTTACGAGTATGAGTATTACGAATAATATCAGCAGAGTTTGGACACCCTCTAATTATTTCCAAATTGAATATAACGAACGGCACGTCCCGTTCGATTGAACCCATTGCACTGTTGCGTAAAAATATCGTAATTTTGCGGTACTAAGCAACCTTGACAATGAAGGTTTTATTATTTTATATGACATCATTCATATTGAGGAAGACGGGGGAAGCACACATCTAAAGATAAAAAAATAGCCGTATATTTGCGACAGAAACTTTTCCAGTTATGCTGCACAGGATGTTTAGTCGAGACACTCTTCGGCAATTTGCCAAAATATTTCTATTCAGCTTCATTGTGCTGGGTTGCATCGTTCTTCTGCTCAGTTTCTTATCCGCTGGCTACGAAGAAGAGACGAACCTGTCACCATTAGCTGTCACATGCTATAAACTGTTGAAAGGGCTGCACTTTTCATTGGGATTTTGGAATCGCCTGCTACCCGCTTGCTCATATTTCGCTTCCATAGCTACCACCAGTTTGTTGGTCAGTCTTGTGATTTTCACACTCATCAGATTACATCTTTTTATCAAAAGAAGACACCAGCCCGATAATTAGCCGTGCCTTTTCGGTGAAAATATCGTAATTTTGCGGGACAAAAAAACGTAACGTGTAGAATGTAAGATATCCCATTATTTCATCATTTAATGGGATATAAAATGTAATAAATTCAAAATAAGTTTGTTGTGAGATACTGGTGAAACAACTGGGTTCAACTAAAGTGAAAAATTGAAATTTATGGTATTTTGGATTTTAACCATAATAAGTCTAATAAGTAGTGTTTTTGTGATTGTATTGGTTAGAAAATACATGGTTACGAAAGCGGCCAAAGTGGCTTTGTATCTAAATTTGTCCAATATCTTTTTGTTTTTTTTTATTCTTATTCTTATTCTTATTGTATCAATCATTGCAAGCCATATTTTTCCAATAGGTCATTATGAAATATTAGCTATCTTTGTTGCATATAGTTTGTTTGGCTGTGTTGTTCTGTTGCACAACCTTGTACATATAGCAATCGTTATCTACAATGCCATTAAAAAACGAAATCATCCCCTTTAATCTTGTACTATTCATAATCACGGAATCATCTATATCTCTTCGGTTTTTTTATAAGAGGTAAATGAATAATTCCATATTTTTTTCTATTTTTGCATCGATAAAGCAAACCAGTTTATTGAGGGTACCGCTTGGATGGTTAATCAATAAGCTGGTTTGTTGCATTGAAAATTTGTTGTAACCCCATCGTAATTTTGCACTATCGGCTTGATACAGGTCTTCGGTAAACTCAACCTCCTGCTTTCATTGCTTCATCTTTTCCTTTTATCTTGGCACAAGAAAAGAAGAAAAAGTCAAGGTTGTGATGAAAAAGACTAAAAAAATGCTGTACTTTTGCTGCGCTAAAAACCACT
>JAEEUY010000068.1 GCA_016290715.1 Bacteroidales bacterium | reverse complement strand
TCTGTGAAGATGTTGTCGAATGCATGTCCTTTTCAGTCAATGCTTATGGCAATGCCTCCCTCCTTCAGCAGACCTGTCAAGGCCTCCGAGGCCTCCAGTGTGAACTGCCCCTGGTCCGAATTGAAAATTGCAACCTTGATTTTTCTTGAAACTGTCGCAAAAGTGGCGTGGAAGCGCCTGTATTTACAGAACATAATATGATTATTATCCACCTAGAGTTTGGGCACAAAAAGCCACATGGCTCATCAGCGGATAAGTTATGCGGCTTTTTGTGCCCAAACTCCAGAAGGTTAACCTTGAAACCTTACACTCTTTTTCATTTTTCTAAGAAAATGCTATTTCTTGCCTACTCCTCGTCGTATCAAGGCATTTAAGAGTGACCTTACCAAGTTTTTTTCATATTCGTTAAAGAAGAGGACATAGACAACAAGCGCATAGAAAACGGCGTATGCTATCATTTGGAAAATCAGCATCATCCAATTATCTGCAAAAAACAAATGATTCACGCATCTTGCAAGGAAAGCAAGGATTCCAATTCCCAATAAAATCGGCAAAATATTTTTCCAATAACGCAAGATATCCAGATTCATAACCCTTGCATAATATATATTCATGGTCAGGCATGGCCCTATCAGTTGGGCAATGGCAGTGCCTATGGCAACCCCAATTCCCGCGTATTTCATACCAAGTGGAATACTTATGGCAATATCAAGCAATGCGACAAACACATAAAAAATGGCACGAAACTGATGTTTATTACGTGCCATAAGAACCTGTACGCCTAGAGATTGGCTTCGTCCTATAATGGTCGGTCCCATGCAAATCACGGCAATCCAGTATGCCGCAGAAAACCCTTTTCCCATCCACAAATATATAAAGTTTTGCCCCAAGGCAACAAAACCGCTGAAAATCAAGGCGATGACAAATAACTGCAGCCGTCCTACCTTGATAAACAACTCAGAAACAGCCTGGTCAGAGGCATTATTTACCGTCATTCCAACTATGCGTGGCAGGAAAAATGAGGCAATTGACGATGAAAAGTTAAGATAATAGGCAAACAACTGGGCGCCAACCGTAAAAATAGCAATGGCCGTCGTCCCAGATACCGCCGCCAAAATCGTGCTGTTAGTTGCATTATTTATTCGTTCCGTTATTTCTCCTATAAAAATAAACAAAGTGTAGCCTGCTATTTCCTTCATGACATTTTTATCAAAACCCGCGAAAACTGGATGATATCCAAGTTTAACTCTGGCATAAATGAAATCAAGAAATAGGACGGTAAAATTAAAGACAGTCTGAATGGCTACCATCGCTATGGAACGATATCCCAAATACAAAAACGAAAGTATCACCACAGGGAGCAACAGTTCCCTTGCAACTGAAATGGCGCGTCTAAATGTAAACCTTTCATGGGCAGTGATCACCCCGCCAAATATGCCCATGGGGAAACTGAATGCCAGATTCGCCGCCAATAGAATTACCAGTATTCTCAGCCGTGCGGTCTCTCCGCTATCCAACTTCAGATTGAAGGCTGTCAAATTTTGCTCCAGCACTATGCCAGACAACAGCACAATTACGGAAATTATGCTGTAAATAACAAGAAACATGCCTCCAAGACGTTCCTCCTTGTCCTTCTCGCCAGTGGATACATATTTTGCAGTAAAACGAACCAATGCGCTTTGCAACCCCAAGCCCATGATCGAGAGGTATTCAATGATGGCTCTAGCAAGTCCATAAAGCCCATATTCACTTTCGCCAAGCGTCCTCACCATGCGTGGCATATAAAGCAATCCTGCCAACACAGAGACAGCAATATATACGTATGAGAGGATTATGCCGCTTTTTATCTCACTAGAATTATTGGCCATATTGGTCATTATTTAAAAAAAAACACAAATACCATAGAGATACTTTTATGCGATTTGAGGAATACAATAAATCTGTAGTTATTTCTATGGTTCAGTTTACTTAAGTGAGGTCAATGATTGCATTGGAAAAGAAACCTATTTTTTATTCCATTGATTCTTTTAGAAATGAAATCAATTGGCAATGCACATAGATAGCATAATAATATTCCCCAAATTGTAACCAATATGGGATTTTTAGGGAAATACAGGATTGGCTGGAAACGTTGCTTACAGTTAGAAAAGAAGATGCAGTGAATGAACCACATCAACATTGAGTATTTTCCAATACTTGCAAAAACAAACTTCACTTTATTATCATCAATTCTGTTCCACAATCGCACAAGAAAGTATATAAACATTGGAGCAATTATCGCATAAAAATTTAGTTCAATATCAATTAACGTAAGTTTAGTAATAGTTGATGTGAGTGTCATTCCAAGCATAACATTCATTCCAAATGGAACAAGAAGAATCATAACAATGACAACCACAATATCAAAAAAACGATGATATGTTAGCCATTCCAATAGTCTGTCCATCTTGCAGAATAACTTATGGTTAGCAAAGATAAACCCCATGAGTACATTTGGAAACCATCTTTGCATTTCTCCAGTCAAGAATTCAATAACCTCTAAACGATAGTTATTAGAGATAGAAAGAATCACTTGCAAAACATATGGAATGCCAATCAAACACAATAAGATGTCAAGATGAATTTCTCTTGGCATTACTTTAACTATTAATGGCAGAAAAAACATAGATAAAAAGTAAAATGAGACATACCATCCGAAAATCATAGTCTCGAAACTCAAAGCAAACATTTCTTTTAAAAAAAAACGTGGATTATATCGATATCCCGCTAAATATAGTGCTATGACAATTGGGAAAAAAACTAACCAGTAGGATAAAAGGAGGTTTGTTATTTTTTTCAAAGAATAGGCAAATGTCTTATAAGGAGTAAAGTAATAAAAGTATCCAGACAGAAAAGCAAAGACTGGGACACAAAGTTTGGTCGGCAAACGAAGGTAAACAATGTTTTTTTCTATATATGGGTAACTTATATCAGCAACCCACCAATGGGGAAACATGAAGAAATGGTGCACAAACATCATGATGAGTGAAACACCCTTGATAATATCTGTAATCTGCCGGTCGAAAAAGGGTTTTTCTTTGGCATTATTGCATTTAATATTATTTTCAGTTAATGTCATAATTTTCTTGCTTGTTTTTCCAATCTATGCATAGAGAGATTCCAAGTACCCATCTAAACTAAGCAAATGCAAATCCTTTTCGCTTATGATGAGATTTTCTTTTCCACCAATTAGTTCAAACGGCCATTTGACCCCAATCTTGGCATCATCAAACATGATACCAGAGTCACCTTCTCCGAAAAAGACCTCCGCGCATTTGTAACTCACTATGGAATCTTCTAATACCAAATAGCCATGACCGAAAAAAGGGGGAACAAGGAGAGTATTCATATTCTCTCCAGTCAAATGAAAACCTCTCCACTGCTTGAACGTACTTGACTCAGGCCGCAAATCAACGATTACATCGTAAACATGCCCCGATATGCAGCGTACCAATTTGGGCTGCTGCTTCCCTAATTGGAAATGTATTGCTCTAATTACCCCCTTTTTTGATAGGGTATAAAAAACTTCTTTCAATTCATACTTTATGCCATTGGCTTTGAAAATATCAATGTTATAGTCCTTGATAAGCCCTCCACGCTCATCACTTGCGTAAAAAGGCTTTATAAGGTATGCCCCCTGCATATCTAAAGGTTGGAAATCAAATTTCTGAATCATCATTTTGAATCAAACAATATAAGATATAACTGTGCAATGAAACCTTAAAAACATCTTCTGATCTTATTGAAAAGCCGACTTATATAAAAATGAAAAATTCCAAATGGAAGTAACATTTTATCCCTTTTAGATAAATATGGTAGAATATTCTTCTCAAAAATCTTTTTTCCTTGCTTTTTACCCTCGCCATGATCAAGAAGCAAAAAAGCATAAAACTCTTTTGCCCATTTATACGCATTAAGATTGAGATTAATTCTATCAAAAATGTAATTATTCAATTTTTGTTCATATTCAACACGTTTAGCGATAAGGGTGTA
>JAEEUY010000005.1 GCA_016290715.1 Bacteroidales bacterium | reverse complement strand
TACTCAAAAAAAACGGGATATAGCGTAGTCCGGTTATCGCGCCTGCTTTGGGAGCAGGAGGTCGCAAGTTCGAATCTTGCTATCCCGACAAATGAGGCTCCGTAGCTCAATGGATAGAGCAACTGCCTTCTAAGCAGTAGGTTGTTGGTTCGATCCCAACCGGAGTCACGTAAAAAGACAGCACCTGCATTCAGCAGGTGTTTTTTTATATCTGTTTTTCTCCTGAACCATAATTTTGATAGTACTTTTTCGTTACATTATAGTTTTAAATGTGTAAATATGAGTACAACAATTTTATGGGCTGATGATGAAATAGATTTGCTAAAGCCTCACATTATGTTTCTGCAAAACAAAGGATACCAGATTATTCCGGCAGTGAGCGGAAATGAAGCCATTGATATTCTGCGTAAAGAGGCCATTGATATTATCTTTCTGGATGAGAATATGCCTGGATTAAGCGGGATCGAGACTTTAAAAAACATCAAGACGACCCACCCCCATACGCCAGTAGTCATGATTACGAAAAGCGAAGAGGAACACATCATGGAAGACGCTATTGGCTCACAAATCGCCGATTATCTCATCAAGCCCGTAAATCCGAATCAGATCTTGCTTTGTCTTAAGAAAAATATTGATAATCAAAAAATTATTACTGAAAAAAGCACCCTTGGGTATCAACAAGCTTTTAGAGACATCTCCCATAAAATTTCCGACAGCATGTCTATCACCGAGTGGGAGATTTTATATAAAGAATTGGTATATTGGGAATTAGAGTTGGATAAAATTGAAGATAGCAGCGTAGGGGAAATCCTGTACAGTCAAAAAGCAGAAGCCAATCTCCAATTTGCCAAATACATCATCAAAAATTATAAAGATTGGATTTCAGGCAAAGAGGAAGACAAGCCCCTATTTTCACACACCATCTTAAAAGAAAAACTTTTCCCTAATCTTAACGAAAATCAAAGTGCATTTCTATTTGTGGTGGATAATCTCCGCTACGACCAGTGGAAAGCGCTTTTGCCACTCATTCATCCTTACTACCGCGTAGATGAAGAGACCCTCTTTTATAGCATTTTGCCGACGGCCACGCACTATGCACGAAATTCCATCTTTTCCGGATTAATGCCTTCTGAAATAGAAAAAAAATACCCGCAATACTGGCTGAATGAGAACGACGAAGGCAGTAAAAATCAATTTGAACAGCCCCTTTTGGAAGAATATTTGAAACGTTATGGCAAAAACTATAAAATATCGTTTTCAAAAATTCTGAATATGGATTTTGGGAAAAAGGTGTTAGACAATATACATTCTATGCTAAGAAACCCTCTTAACGTGGTGGTTATCAACTTCGTAGATATGCTTTCCCATGCACGTACCGATGTCGATATTATCCGTGAGCTCGCCAACGATGAAAAATCGTACCGTAAAGTTACCCAAACATGGTTCTCCAATTCCATTATGTTGGACATGATAAAATTCCTTGCCAGTAAAAAAATACCCATTTACATTACCACTGATCACGGCACCATCAAAATTGAAAAACCCATTAAAATTATTGGCGACCGCGAAACAAACAGTAATTTACGTTACAAAGTAGGACGGAACTTGGACTGCAAATCAAAAGATATTTTTGAGATCCGTCATCCTGAAGAGATATATCTTCCAAAAGAAACCCTCACCTCTTCCTTTGTGTTTGCCACGGGCAACTCCTTCCTCGCTTATCCTAATAATTACAATTATTATGTAAATTATTACAAAAACACATTCCAACATGGGGGAATTTCAATGGAAGAAATGATGGTTCCGTTTGTAAAATTATCGCCTAAATACATATAACATATTGTTAATCAATGTATAAAAAATAATTTTAAAAAATATACATCATTTGTTCAAGATAACATAAAAAAATGTATTTTTGCAGCCTCAATCGTTGAGAAAGGGAGCTTAGCTCAGTTGGTTTAGAGCATCTGCCTTACAAGCAGAGGGTCACAGGTTCGACTCCTGTAGCTCCCACAAAAAAAAGAGAAGTTATGGACTTCTCTTTTTTTATTTCTGACTTATCTTTTTTTAGCAGAAAAGCAAATTATCCCATAAAATTGTTTAATTTTGCATCTTTCTAATTGATACAAAAAAATTCAATATTAACCCTATAATTTACAAGCAATGAAAAGAATCAAGCTATTTGTTTTCGCACTACTTTTAGGTAGTACTGTATTCTCTTATGCTCAATCTCCCTACTCAATGGCTGTTGGGGGTGCTGTTGGCAATGTGTTCGGACCATCCTTCAAAGTGTTTGTAACAGATAATTTTGCTATTTCCGCTGACTTATCCGTTCGTGTATGTCCAACCATATATGAAGGTGTCTCTCTGACCACTTTCAGTTTGGATTTAAATCCCAACTTTATGTATGAATCAAGTATCACCAACAATTTGTACTGGCTTGCAGGCGGCGGCATAACTTTAGGATATATTTTCGGCATAGCCGCTTATGGTGATATGATGATAGGGGATTCCGGACGATTTGGCATCAATGCCATTGGAGGTATCGAATATAAATTTGACATTCCGCTGTCTATTCAGGCCGATGTTCGCCCTGGTTACGGTCTTCTTTTCAATTCAGGTCCTGGTGTAGCTAACGGATTTGACTGGGCAGCTGTAGCCACCATTCGCTACACCTTCTAGTTTCAACTGTTAATTTTCAAAAAGAACAATTGAAAATCATACAATCATAAAAAAGCTGGGCATCGTGATGATGCCCAGCTTTTTTATACACTACTATAACGCCCTAAGAATGAAGTTTAATCTGTATGAAACAGAGAATTAGTAGCAATCAAAAAACTGCTTTTATTTTCCGCTTTTCCTTCGGTTGCACTCCCTGCACAGCATCTGGCAGTTGTCGGTAATAGTACGTCCTCCGTCGTGCCATGGCGTGATGTGGTCGGCCTCCATCTGCGAGAGCTCGAAGTGTTGTCCGCAGTCGGCGCAGATGCCGCCCTGCCGCTCGTAGGTCGCCAACTTCTGCGCGTCGGTGAACGCCCGTATGGACAGATACTTTTCCTTGCGGGTGAGAATATAGGGGTAAATGCCCGTCTTCTTTGTCACATCATCATCTAAGATGAGACGCTTGACTTCTTCGTCAATTTTTTTGATAATCAAATACTTCATCCTTAAACTGCTTGTAAAGCATTCCCCAGTCCACGCCCTTCATGATTTTCTTGCGCTCCTTGTTGGGGCGGAATGAGGTCTCGATCCACGTGATGACGGCTTGAAAGAATTGCCACAGCGGAGCCGCACTCGCATCGTGCTGGTGGTGGGCCATATACACCTCGATATTGCCGTCGGAAATCCACGAGATGGCGGTTTCGAGGTAGTCTTGGCGGATGGCGGAGCCTGTGAGGTAGTCGCTACCGATTTTGGCGGCAGGTGCGCCGTTCTTGCTGAAGTAACGCTTGGCATCGCTCACCCAGCTGCCGGCATACACGGCGTTGCGCAACTCCTGTTCGGTCAATTCTTCGCCCGCTATATTGATGGTTTTGAACCACTTGAGCTTCTCACTGTCGGATCCGCTACAGATATAGACTTGCAGTTCGTAATCGAGAATCTGTTTCTGCTCGTCGGGCTGGAGGTTGTGGAAGTAGCGGAACATATAGGCGAAGTCGCCGTTCACATACTGGCAGATGGAGATGGTACGTTGC
>JAEEUY010000067.1 GCA_016290715.1 Bacteroidales bacterium | reverse complement strand
ACAACGTTTGGCGGGTGCAGCCTCAGCTTGCTTTCTGCCCCAACGCATCGGTTGCCTTTTTTACTGAGTTAGAGTATACTTCTGCAAAATATGGTGAAAAACTCACCGATGGGAATTCGTTCAGATACCTGCCGACCGACGCTGTCGGAAACCTTCGCATTATTCTGGAGGCAGTTTTCTATTTTTAATTGCATTTTCCTTTTTTAATTTAATTGTCATATCTTTTTTTTTGTTACCTTTGCAGGATGTTTTTTTGGCCTGTGCCGGATAATGTAAATATTTGTATTACAATTATTTGCATGTTTCTGACACGGGCGAAGCCGTATCATAACATAACATTATTCGTAAAAAATGCAATCTGAAACTATTTCCCGTGAAGAGCAATGGACCACTGTCATCAAGCCGAGGAACCGGTTGTTCGAGGTTAATCTGAAGGAGGTTTGGGACTATAGGGATCTGATGACTCTGTTTGTGAAACGTAATATCATCACCCAATACAAGCAGACCATTCTTGGTCCGCTCTGGTGGCTGATCCAGCCCGCACTTACTGTGGTGATGTATATGGTGGTGTTCGGCGGCATTGCCGGCATCCCTACGGACGGTATTCCGCAGCCGCTGTTTTATTTGGGCGGAGTGTGCATGTGGCAGTATTTTTCAGATTGTCTGAATAAGACATCCAATACTTTTGTCACTAATTCAGGGATTTTCGGAAAGGTCTACTTTCCGAGGCTTATCATGCCACTATCAAACACTATAAGCAATTTGGTACGCTTCGGCATTCAGTTTGGACTTTTTGTCATTGTATATGTGTTTTATGTTGCGGGTGGAACTGTTGTTCACCCAAATTGGTATTTTCTGCTTTTCCCGCTGCTTGTGCTGATGATGGCCGGGCTGGCACTGGGCTTTGGCATCATAATATCCTCAATGACCACCAAATACCGCGATTTGCAGATTCTTTTCTCGTTTTTTGTCTCGCTTTGGATGTATGCCACACCGATTGTCTACCCATTGAGCCAGGTAAAGGGTAAGGTTGTGGCAGGCTTTGATTTGTACACCCTCATGTGCATCAACCCTGTGACTCCGGTCATAGAGACTTTCAAGCATGGCGCCTTAGGTGCCGGGGAGTTCGTCGGCTGGGGCTGGCTCGCCTATAGTTTTGGCTTCATGGTGCTGCTGTTGGCACTTGGCATTCTGGTTTTCAATAAGGTTCAGAAGAGCTTTATGGATACGGTGTAAATTGTAACGGCGGTTACAGTAACGGCGGTTACAAATCCGAATGGAGAGATGAAGTTCTACGATAGGGAAAAGGAGCTGGCGGCAAGCCGGGCGAAGATAGGGAAATAGACCTGATCGCAGTGGATGGTGAAAACAAGTCTATTCTCATCGGTGAAGTCAAACGTAATCATGATAGGATCAGCATCCCCAAACTTGAAGAGAAATCGGTTAAAATCCTTGCCCATCACAAGCAATGGGATTCGCGTTTTATCGGGTTGTCTTTGGAAGATATGTGAGATGACGGAAGTGGTGGGATTCAACTGTTTGGGCAATTGGCAAGAAAAAAATTATTACTTTTTAATAATCATAAAGTAATAAAAATATGAATAGATTATCCAATCCGTTCATAATTAGTGGATACGAAGGCGAACGCTATTTTTGTGACCGTAGGCAGGAAACGTTGCGGTTGGGGGAGGAGATTGCCAACGGAAACAATGTAGCGCTGATAGCCACACGCCGTATGGGCAAAAGCGGCCTGATACAGCACTATTTCAGCCTCCCAGAAATACAGCGTGAATACTATACCTTTTTCGTTGACATATACGACACCCAGTCTCTTCGCGAGTTGGTTCTGAAACTCAGCAGGGAAATCCTTGTTCGCCTGCAGCCGCATGGTGCGCGTGCGTTGAAACGCTTTTGGGATTGCATGCGTTCATTGCAGGCCGGCATCTCTTTTTCGCCGGCGGGTGAACCTTCGTTCAACGTGCAGGTCGGGGAGATACAGTCCGGTATCATAACATTGGATGAAATATTCCAGTATCTGGAAAAAGCCAGTCGCCCCTGTATTGTGGCTATTGATGAGTTCCAACAAATCGGCAATTATCCCGAAAAAAACATTGAGGCCACTTTGCGAACCTATGTGCAGCAGTGCCATAACGCCAAGTTCATTTTTGCAGGGAGTCAACGCCACACTATGGGCGCCATGTTCACCAGTGCCGCCCGCCCTTTTTTCCAAAGTGTTTCGATGATGCATCTTGACAGCATTGATATTCAGCAGTACGACGCTTTCGCCAAAGCACTTTTTGCAGAAGGTGGGCGAAAATTGGCTGATGGTGTGACCCAAGCGGTTTATTCCCGTTCACAGGGCATCACCTGGTACACGCAAAAACTGTTCAATACGCTATATGCCCATACACCCGAAGGGGAAGAGTGTAAGGTGTCGGATGTGGAAGATGCTTTGGATTATGTGGTCAGGACGCAATCCTATAGCTTTGAGGAAACATTGTTCCGTTTACCCGAGAAACAGAAGATGGTTCTAATTGCTTTGTCGAAGAACGGACCTTCCAAAGCCATAACCTCATCGGCTTTTCTGCATAAATATGGATTGCCCTCATCCAGTACGGTGCAATCGGCGGTGAAGGGACTTCTGGAAAAGGACTTTGTAACCAATGAAAGGGGTGTTTATTCTGTTTATGACCTTTTTTTGGGATACTGGATACAAAGGGAATTCTGATAAAATAATAAACTTAATAAACAGTTATTTAGAATAAATT
>JAEEUY010000066.1 GCA_016290715.1 Bacteroidales bacterium | reverse complement strand
TGATTTCACAGGCGAAATCGTACCAAGAGATTTTCCCTTTATTGGCAAAATGATAAATTTCCAGATTCTTGGCAGTGCTGCTACGGGCTATCAAACGCATAATCACCTCTGCCAAATCGTCTGCTGAAGTCGGACAGCCTATCTGGTCATCCACCACGTTGATTTCAGAATGGCTGCTGGCCAACCTGAGCATTGTTTTCACAAAATTGTTTCCATACGGAGAGTAGAGCCATGCCGTACGGATAATCACCCCGCGGCAGCCGCTTTGGATCATAGCCTGCTCCCCCGCCCATTTCGACTTGCCATAAACCGAAACAGGGTTGGGCACCATCTCTTCCGAATAAGGAGTGACCGCCTGACCATCAAACACATAATCGGTAGAAATATGAACCAAAAAAGCATCTGTCGCAGCCGCCACCGCAGCCAAATTCGCCACCGCCGTCTGATTGAGCGAATAAGCTTTTTCCACCTCCTCTTCTGCCTTATCCACTGCCGTATAAGCTGCCACATTAACAATGACATTAACGCCATGGGCTTTTACAAAAGCAGCTATATCGTCGCGCATGGTAATATCCAAGGTATCAACATCCGTAAAAAAGAATTTGCAGTCTTTCCCTTTTTGTCCAGCAATTTTCTGTAAACTCTTACCTAACTGACCATTAGCACCTGTAACTAGCACTCTCTTTTCCATGAAAAAACTATTTTCAAAATTAGGGCAAAAGTAGTGAAAAGTTTTCAGTTGACAACGGGATATGCCATAAAATATCACAACGGCAGCAGCCATGCCTGTTCATATCCCTACGCTCCTATCATTTCATAAAACTCTTGTTCGCTGATAATTCTGATTCCGAGTGTTTCCGCTTTTTTGCGTTTCTCTGGCCCCATTTTATCACCTGCAAGAACAAAATGCGTATTTTTAGAGATAGAGGATACATTTTTTCCTCCATACTGTTCGATTTTTCTTTTCATTTCATCACGAGGAATGGAGAAAACGCCGCTTACCACAATACTTTTTCCTTCCAACACATTGGAAATCTGTGTGTTTTCCTCTTCCGAGAGCGCAAATTGCAATCCGGCATTGCGCAAACGAATCAAAATTTCCAAGTTTTCAGTTTGGTTAAAGTAATGAATAATACTTTCAGCGACCCTGTCGCCGACATCATTCACCTCCATTAGCTCTTCTTTCGTAGCATTGGCTAAAGCATCCATACTTTTAAAATAACGGGCCAATTTTTTCGCTGTTGTTTCGCCCACATAGCGGATACCTATAGCAAAAAGGACTCTCTCAAACGGCACTTTCTTCGACTGTTGGATACCCGCCAAGATATTCTCCACGGTTTTTTCCCTGAAGCTGACAATACGGTCAGGTTTTCCATCTTCCGCAGGGAAATGCTTCTCTATACCCAACAACTGGTCATATTGCAAATCGTAAAAATCAGCGATATTGTTTAGCAGTCCGCGCTCATATAAAATTTCTATTTTCCCTTCTCCCAATGAATCCAGATTCATCGCTTTCCGACCGATAAAATGCTCTAATCTGCCTTTAATTTGAGGGGGGCAATGCAATTCATTCGGACAGAAGGTACCCGCTTCCTCATCATTTTTGGATAAAGTGGCACCGCATACAGGGCAATGAGTGATAAAATCTATTTTTTCTGTTTCCGAAGCGCGTTTTGAAAGGTCAACGCCCACAATTTTAGGAATAATCTCGCCTCCTTTTTCCACATAGAGATAATCATTTTTACAAATACCGAGCGTACTCATCACCTCGGCGTTGTGCAACGTAGCCCTCCGAACCGTCGTCCCCGCCAATTGTACAGGGGACAGATTAGCAACGGGCGTAATAATTCCGGTTCTTCCAATCTGATAATCCACACTCAACAATTGGGTGGAAACTTTCTCAGCCTTAAACTTATAGGCGATAGCCCAACGCGGATTTTTGGCGGTCATTCCCAATTGGCGTTGCAACTCATAGGAGTTTACTTTCACTACAATGCCATCAATAGGGAAAGGCAGTTTTTTACGTTCGGTATCCCAGTGGTGCACAAAGTCAATCACCTCTTGAATCGTGGCTGCTTTTTGGATCACTTCCGGCGTTTTAAAGCCCCAGTCTTTCAATTTCATCACACTATCGTAATGATTCTGATAAGGCAGTTCTTTCCCTAACACATAATAGAGGCGGCAATCGAGACCACGGCGGGCCACTTCCGCACTTTCTTGCAGCTTCAGTGTTCCGGAGGCTGCATTACGTGGATTTGCAAAAGGAGGTTCGCCCACATCTTCGCGTTCACGGTTAAGACGCTCAAAACGATCAAACGGCAGCAAGATTTCTCCCCTGATTTCAAAAAATGAAGGATAATCACCATGCAGACGCAACGGAACCGACTTGATTGTTTGCACATTGGCGGTTACATCATCCCCTTTGGTGCCGTCGCCACGCGTTACAGCCCGCAATAAAATACCGTTTTCATAAACCACACTTATCGCCAAACCATCGTATTTTAATTCGCACACATATTCAACATCCTGATTCACAAGAGATTTTACACTCTTATCAAATTCCAACAGTTCTTCTTCTGAATAGGTATTTCCCAACGACAGCATCGGATAGATATGCTTCACCGTTTGAAATTTCTTCGTCACCGTTCCTCCTACCCTTAGTGTAGGACTATCCGGTTGTTGAAACTCAGGGTATTTTTTTTCCAAATCCTGCAAATGACGAAGCAAGTGGTCAAATTCCTCATCACTGATAACAGGATTGTCCAACATATAATAGTTATAGTTATGTTGGTTTAATTCAGCTGTAAGTTTTTTAATTTCTTCTTCTGGCGTCATTTTCCTAAAGACAAATATCCGGTTATGAACCCATTGTAAATTCCATCACCACAAAAATGATTGCTATGATAAAGGTAACCAAAAGGATTCCCCTACCCGTATAATCATACTTTAATTTCAGGAGATAATGCCTCATAATGAATATATTGGGAATGATGCTTAACAATATGATTTTTTGAGCGGAAACGAGTTCCAATACCCCAACTTCCTTACCTGTTGCCCAAATAATGAGTGCCAATACACCATAAATTATTCCAAAAGTAATGGCTGGCACCAAGGTTGCCAAAAGTATGCCCATCCACAAGGAATCTTTTCTTAATTTTTCCATCCAGTTTCGCATTGATAAGAATTTTATTGAATAATTATTTTTTGGGTTGTCGCTTTTCCTTCTTGATAGATAATTTGCACAAAATAGATTCCTTTTTTCAAGTCGGAGACATGGATATTTGTGCTGAAACCATTGGGTTCACATTGTTTTACCAATCTTCCCGTCGCATCAAAGAGATTACATTTTTTAATCATATTGTCATCGGAGAGGATGGTAAAATACTCATGGGCGGGATTGGGATAGATTTTACATTCAGGAAGCGAAGGATGTTCTGTGAGTGCCAATGGTTCTTGCCAAGGCGAACCCAGCACTGCCCGAACCATCGGCGTGCCAAACAAGAACGGTTCTTGCCAGTTGGTGGTGGTTTTATACAAAAAGTGCGCTCTGCCATCACTATTTTGATCAAAACCCAGATTCAACTGTACATTATGATTTTGGAAAAATCCCACATAAAAGACACCCTCTACAGGAAGTGTATCTTTCAAATAATAGGTAACAAAATCGGAATAGAGTTCCTCATGGCGGGGAAGCAACAAGGCCTCTTCATATAAGATGTCTCCCGGTTCCCCATTGTTATCGTTCCAAACCAAAAGTGTAAAATTCTCAAAATTATCATCATTGAGCACCGCATTGAACCACATTTGTACCGCACGCAAGGTATCCGGTTGGGCCAAGGAAAACCGCATAGCGAAATAGGTTTGCGGATTGGTAAGATTGGACATCAGTGAGTAGCCGGCCTCTGCAGTACCGTCATCATAGGCATAATAATCACCAAATTTCTGCATGAACACACAGGTGTCGTTGCATTTGCGCATATCGCCGGCCCCTGCTTCCTTAAAAACATGGGTAACCACAAAACGGGCACTGTCAGCCCCATCATACTGCATTCCATGGATTTGGATTGCAGGCGATATATGCTCCGGTTCATCATGCAAACCATTTTGCGTATATGGTTTGATATTTTCACTATTCGTATTATAATTAGCTATCTCTGCACCATTCTGATTTACAATACGATAGGTATAGTCACTGGTTTTTACCGTATTGGAGAGATTAATCAGTGCATTGCTGAAATCAGAGCGCAAATCGGAAGTCCTAAATTGATTCCACGGCATCGCATAATAATCTTTCAGAATAGTAGTCGTAGGTTCGCTAAAAGCGATGTCATCCTGATAAATATCATCTGCCGAGCGATTCACATCCAATCTCACATAATCGATATGCCACTGATCCACATTGCCAGCCCAGCCCGCAATGCCATTCGACTCCAAACTGGCCAAATTACGGAAACGGAATTGGAATTTGTCAATCAGCCAGCTATCATCCCTGATGGGAATCAACACCTGTTTGAAAAAGCACTTTTCATCTTCCGACAGCCATGCATCAAGTGATGCTCCCGGAGTACTCCATACTTCTTCCCAATAATATTCATCCAATATGATTGAATCACACGGAAGCATAACGGACATTCCCTCATACATAGATTCTTCAAACACATATATAAGTCCTTGAATATATGGATTTTGCAATGTATCTCCCACCAAATAGCTCTCCCCTTCCTGCAATACATACTCACAATAGTCATAGCCGGCGAAGTAGGTACCGCCCGTGGCGTAACCAAATTCCAAAATCAGTGAATCATAGCCCTCGGGCTGGTTTCCGCGGCGTTCCCACTCAAGACCCGAATAGGAGCCTCCTCCGGGTTGATAATAAAAACTCAAATACAATGAATCCGACAAGCGCATATTACGGTTCAATGCAAAGTTATAATCCAAGCGAATGGGATTTGATGTCAGGGTATCTGCCCGAAAGCCCTCAGCATCCGCATGACTATAAATCCGACCATTTTCATCTAATGCGTCCAACGTAGCCACCCCTAAAGTAGGGGGACGAAGAGCAAAAGTATTATTGACAAACACTTTTCTATCAGCCCACAAATGAGGATTGGGGTACCCCAGATAATTAGAAAAATCGTCAACAAATGGCAATGGCAGCGCTCCCTCCCGAACGTATGTTTTCACTTCTTTGGCTGCCTCACGCGCTATCGGCTTGTTAAGCACAATTCCCGTCAACACTTCCTGCGCATGAACTGTTGCGCCGATCAATATTGCGCTCAAAAAGATGAAGCATAATCTTGCTTTATTCATGATAGAAATCAATTATTATAGTAAAAATTTTCACCGCTACTTTCATCATTGGGATCCGGAGCAAGATCATCCACAGGAATGTCGCCTTCTGCATCTATGTCACGGACATCCGCACCCACTTCCAACGTGATTTTCGCCCCTTGATTCAACTTTGTACCACTTTTAATCGGTCGTCCCTTATAATATTGCTCCAAAACCAGATTCACATTTTCACTCTGAGTATAAATCACTTTATCCAACTCCAGTCCCGAATCCTCAAGGATTGTGATTGCCTGCCGCAGTGTGATATCACCGGCGAGCTGCGGCATTTCCACTGTGGGCGGCACAGGAGAAGAAAGCGTCAAATAAACTTTCCGATGTTTTTTCACATTCTCCCCCGGAATGGGATCTTGCTCCACCACCGTACCCTCCGGTTTATCCTTTGCATAAATGGTATTCCGAACAACGAAAACAAAATCTTCCGAAGTCTCATTCATCAGATCATTCCCATTCATTCCAATATAATTGGGCATTTCCACCTCTTTGCCGTGCTGGGTATAAGCCTTTAACACCCATGCGGCAACCAGCATCAGCAATAGCGTAATTACCACGGCCAACACAAGATGAAAGCCTAAACGTTGCGGTCGAAAGAAATCTCTAATTTTACCCATAAAGAAAAAATCGTAAAATTATATAACTTGATAAAAAGAATATTATTTTATGTG
>JAEEUY010000065.1 GCA_016290715.1 Bacteroidales bacterium | reverse complement strand
TCGTCGTCGCGGGAGAGGCGCTCATACAGCGCCGTGATCTTTTCAACCGTTTGCCTGCTGTTCATGGGTGAACTCCTTTCAGGCTACACGGTTCATCTGTGGCTTCTGTATTGTACCACAGGACGCATCGCTTGTACAGCCAATATCGCTCTCTTTTTCCGATAATTCCAAATCGTTATGGATCATCCGCAGGATTTTATCTTCCATTTTCTCGTGATGATCTTCATTAAAATGAATACGCACCTTATACACGATACCGCCAATCATTCGGTTCATGTAGGCGCTCTGGGCCTGGTTTTGCATAGGGTTTGTTTTCTCCTTCCAAATAATGTTATTTTTCGTGGTCTTGTTGTTGAGCTATTGAATTTCGTTTTTCGCAATAACATGAATCATTGCTCCCTTCCATTCGTCGAAGCGTTGGTGTGCCTGCGCATCCAGTCGATCAATGCCTGTTTCATGACCATCTTCTTCCCGCCAACATGGAGAGTGGGAAAATCCGGCTTGTTCAGCAGGTTATACGCTCCGCTGCGGGATAGGTGCAGCACGTCTGCCAGTTGGCTGGCATCCAGCACATCCGGCATCGCTTCCAAAGGTTCCTTTGACATTCGGCTTACCTCCTTTCCAGGCGGCAGGGTGCCGCCAAAATTGATCGTTCTTTCTGCCGCTATACAAGCGGCTCACGGGTTCTCGCCATAGGATCACTCCTCCTTTCCCTGTTTTCAAAAAGCATCTTTCGATGCGGTTTGTCTTGAACGCTGAAAACCGTGACACAAAAAAACGCCACATCGCTGTGACGCCGCATGGGGTCAGGCATTACTCTGCCCCCTCGTATATATTATGATCGTTTTCTTCAAAAACATAAAAAACCAACGACAAGTCCAAAAGAAAAAACATGACATCAGCTCCTTCGCGCAATATGCCCCTCTGTATATTGGAGAAAATCAGGGGGTTTTGCGGAACTGTTTTTGGAGAAAAACTAAAATTTTCTTTCGGCCTGTGATAATTGATGGAGGAAGCTATTATCTGGTACAGCAATGGCAGCTTGTTTCCTCCCCAAAATAATTATGTCGAAATTCGCCAAAAACATGAAAATTGCCCGACAAGGTCAAAAAGAATAAACACGACAGATGCTGGCGTTACCCCTTTCACTCAGGCCACAACACCAAGGTCAAAGGCGGCACATTCATACTCCGCCAACCCTTATTCTTCAAGGGGTGTTTCCCTACTAATGGGTAACGCTGCTCATAGGAAAACCGCCGACAGGATGCTGCCAGCGGCTGCTGTATGATCGGCTCCATTCCTTCCACCATGTACCCCTTCATAATACATTGGCTTGAGAAGGGCCGTTTTTTTCCAGGTTGAGAAAATTTTTTTCAGAAGGCAGTATTGGGCAAGAAGCTGCCTCCAATTCAGCAGTCCCATCATAGCTCCATGAAAAGGAAAAGCCCGGGGATCGAATCACCTCGGACTTTTACGAATGCCTTATATCATTGTCAAGCGGTAAGATCAAGCAATTTTTCGGTGAGAAGTTGGTGAGAAGTACATTTTTTAGATCGGTCCATTACAACTATTCCAATATCATTATCATGATTTTTTGTGCAAACAGGCAAATCTAAAAATATTTCACTGGCAGTGAGACAAAAAATGTCCTTTTTTGAGGGCTCTCGTTCATCTTATCTTTATGTAAACCTGAGTCCATAAAGAATACAACTCAGAAAAAAGCTAACAAAATATACCCTAAATCAACGCTTTTGTTCAATATTACAACGCTTGAAAAACTGGACATTTTGTTTCCTCACACTTCTCTCTAAATATGCCTTATAGTCTTCTTGCACCGAGGAAATACATCAATCGGTAGCAGGGAAGGAGGATTGATTCCAATGGGCTGATTCATGGCGCAGATGATCCTGTAAGACGAGCTTGGCCGCTGCCACCCTCAAAGAGATGGGATGGAAGATCAACAAGGGATCATAGTGCGTAACAGCACAAAATGTGCTTTGAAAAAATCAAGACATCATCACTAACCTAATGAAGGCAAAACACTTTACAACATGATCTCATATGAAAAGGAGAATCATCATGAAAAAAATCATTGCTCTAATCCTTGCGGTCATTACCGTTCTGACCATTGCGTTGCCAGCGCTTGCAGCGACTAAAACCGCTTACGTTGATACTTCTTCTACTGACTATGGAACTCTGAATCTGCGCGAAAAAAAGAGTTCAACTTCCAAAGTTCTAAAGACAATTCCCCATGGCACAAAAATCTCTGTTACCTACACGAACAAAAATGATACGTGGTACAAAACAAGCTATGGCGGTAAAACAGGCTATGTAATGTCAAAATTCATTAATTTTTCAAAGCCGAATCCCAAGACTCTGACAGAATGGGAAAAGCGTTATGGAACTAGAACCTATAAAGTGAGCAAAACCAAATATGAAGACTTCAAGAATGTACAACGAGATTTGAACCTTTTCTTGGAAACATTTACTGAAGTCTGGGGAAACCCTCCGAAGGAGCATCACTTGAATTGGGTTGGTTACCCTCTGAAAATTGATGGTGTGATGGGCACTACATCGCAAGGAGCCGTAACAATTTTTCAGCAAAAAATGAAATTGAATGCTGATGGGGTTGTTGGTCCTGCCACCAAAAAGGCGTTATATGATTGGTATTGTAGCCATTCCAACCATTAAAATATCCCAACGTAACATCCGGGGCTGCTTGTTTCAAGCAGCCCCCTTTCCCTATCTATTCATATCGATAGGCCCACATATTATCAACGGTTTGTATCTGATGCTCAATGCCAACTACTTCTCCAGTATAAGCATCAATCTCGACAAAATAGCCATAATCCCCATCCTGCGGTTGATGAATCGGAATATAGAATACTTTCCAAACCAATCGGCCTTTTGCTGAAAAATGATCAGAGTAAAGGAAAGAATAAGCATTTGTATAGTTGTTTACTAAATCACTATCGGTTAATGAAGCTGTCTTTTTTAATTCTTCATTTGCAAGAAGAGTTGCATCATTCATTGTAATACAATGCTCATCAGGCAATCGGTAGTCGTACTGAAGCACTTTTATCTGATAATCGCCGACAGGAAGATAATTCTCTTCCGATTCTATTTTCAAATAGTTTTCATACATTTCAGTAATAGCTTGTTTAAACGCGTATTTTTCTTCTATTGTCCAAAAGACAATCCATGAACCACCAGGTCTTTCGCTTAAATAACGATTAAACATAGATGTAAAAGGATTAGGAACTGTGGGTGGATCAACATAAGCAAGTTCACCTGAATATGCATTCACATATATAACATATACATTTGTTGCATATCGTGGATCATCCATATTTCCTTTAAACATAATCGCCCAAGCAGGCTCTCCCTGATTCGTTTCACTTCTAATTGCTTCACTAAAATAGTATGTTTTATAGTCTTCCTCACTCATGTTTCTTTGGTTGCGTAAGTATTGCTGGGCGAGTTTTTTTGCATCATATTCAGCGATCCATTCTTGAGACGATGCCTGTGCACAGCAGCAAAAAATAATGTGGACAAATAGAAAAGATAGCACGAAAAATCTTTTTCTCATAATGAGTTTTCCCTCCATCTCAGTATAATAGCATTTGTAGTATACCATAGAACATATCAAAAATAAAGGCTTCAGAGTAAGAATTTACATGTAAGGCCAAAGTGTAAATTATTCAGAATATGTGTATTCGCCAAACGGAAACATACAAAATCCTTGTAAAACGAGCTTGGCCGCTGCCATCTTCAAAAAGATGGGTGTTCTACAAGGACAAAAGAATTATACCATATGGGTTAACGGATAGCAAGTATTGACACGTGACCAATAAATCTATTACAATATAACAGCAAAAAATGAACTCCGTAAGCACAAGCATAATTTGATTGGAGGGAAATCCATGTATAAAACAAGAGTGAGAGTCTTGGAAGGTACAAATAGCCCAAAAATCAATGAAAGCACTAATCCTGGAAGGCCTCGCCGCTCAAGGCATGATAAACATAGGCGCTCAAAGAGGAACAGCGTTGTTTTCCAAGCAGATCCATCGCGTAAAAGAGAGTTTCAGCCAGCGTACTTCTATGACGAGCGCACAATTCATTCGCTGTCATATCGCTCCAAAGAATTTAGTTCACTGTTGGATAGCGGAAAATACGTTTTCTATGACGGTTATGTTTGCTTAAAATCGCCGGATTGTTTTCAGATAGTCAACGGAGAAACGGTCTTTCAAAAAAGCTATGTCGAATCCCATCTAAGCGAGTATTGTATAGCCTATAATTCTTGGGATTTACTTCACATTGGCCGAGTGTTTCGCTTTCGGTATGCATCCCCGTCTCGGAAAAGAGAAATACCCTTCACTGGAATTGTCAGAAATGCATCCAAGGAAGACGAAGTAATTTCTGAAGAAGAGAAAAGAGAGTTTATTGCGTTTGCATTTGGTGGTGGAGATGATTCTTTTTCAGAATACCTTGTAGAGCTTCTGAATAACAAAGTGAAAATTACACAAACCGAGTTATCCAACCGTACAGGAATATCAACAAAGACTATACAGAGCATGACACGAAATAAAAAGCCATCAAAGCCCATGATGCCCCGCAAGTATAAAT
Source organism: Bacteroidales bacterium (assembly GCA_016290715.1). Lineage (GTDB taxonomy): Bacteria > Bacteroidota > Bacteroidia > Bacteroidales > WCHB1-69 > UBA1756. The sequence goes on along the minus strand of JAEEUY010000065.1, from coordinate 1,940 downwards.
TGAATTATGTTGTTGCTTGTGCGATTGCATTGCATCTTGATCCATTTCAAAGTGATCAGTTTATTAAACTAAGCGGGCATCAATTGAGATGTGACGAGCCGTTAGAACGTGCTTATCAACGCCTACTAAATATTTATTGGCGCAGAAGTGTCTATGATTGCAACTTGATCTTGGAAGAGCAAGGGTTTCCTGCTATGACCAATAATGAAAACATTTATTCATATAAATGAATCGTTTTAAGCTATTATTTTGTGAGTTGGATTGACATAATCGCAGTATCATCGTATAATACTGATGAGGGTAGCAATCGTTACCCGGTGGGCTGACACCTAAAATCCGAAAGACTTACCGGACGAATGTGCCGGCGGTTGGCAGGCAACAGAAAAACCTGTGTTCTTATCGGACGTATGTGCCGATGGCTGGCGGACAGCAGAAAAATCAGCCATCAAAGGGGAGTATGTGGCGCTGCGGCGTTTCTACTCCCCTTTGAAATATCTGGAGGTACGGATGAAGAAGGAAGAAGCTGTCAAGATCATTGTCGACTGCGCCAAGCAGTATCGCGGCAATCTTGAAAACCAAAATCTGCTGTTCATCTTTGGCTCGCCACAGAAGCCGGAATCTCTTGAAGCAGCGTTTCTTCCGCGTCATTTTCTGCATCTGACAGGCGTTATACCAAACGCTGGAATCAGCAGTACGGATTTCTATGACCGCTGCTTAAAAGGACAACTGAAGATTTCTGATTTCAGCATTCCCAAAGATGGCACAGTGGAAATGAAGCTGGCGGTGCTTCCCCAACTGATGAACCTTTATAAGACGGCTAAAATGATAGGCGACTACGATTTTGCCAAATCACTTCTTTATACCGAAAAACTGGCGGGAAACGTCACGGCATGCATGGGGTTCGTCCGGGAAGGGAATTACTATTTCCCCAATACAGCCTTGAAAGAGGACATCCGTGATGTGTCCAAGCATCCGCAAAAGCGTGTGCTTGTGATCTATCGCAAAACGATGAAGGAAAAAACCTACGATCAGCCCTGCTATACCGCAAAGGGAATTGACGCTACTTCGTTGATTTTGCCTGATGACATAAAAGGAAAGTTTGCTGCGCCAATCTCTCAGACACCAGATATAGACCGGCTTCCGCTTCGGGAAAGATTGAAAGCTGTTCAGGACGCAAACAAACAATCCACAAAAGAAGTCAAAAAGAAAACTGCGAAGAAAAGTACGCCATCTCTATAACCGAACATGAAAACTGCCCCAGCGTTGTGCCAGGGCAGCGTATGGATCAGGCATATATCAATTCTGTCAACAAGATTTCCTCTATGCGGTCATGGATGCTGTTCATCCTCCGCAGCCATTCCATCTGATCGGCTGCTTTCAGGGCTTCGGTAACTCCTTCCGCCTCCTTCATCTGTGGGATCATTCGATCCAGTCTTTCCTGGCAGGTCTGCTCAATCTCAAAGAGATGGCTGTACAGCTTGCCAGACAGGATCAGTTGATTGTAGATGATGGGACGATGCTCTTTCAGGTAGGTCATTCTCATCCATCCGTACTTCCCGATGGGCTGTTGGCTATTGTCTGGCAGCTTGAGATCGGGAAGATAGTAATCTCCAACGCGAATGTACTTGATTTCCATGGCAGACTCCTTTCCTGGTCGTTCAGTTATGCGGCTGTGCCTTGCATAGCCACCTTTCCATCCGCCACAGATGAACCCGTGTAGCTATGCTCTATTAGGTGCGGTGAATTGCACCCTTTAGAGAATAACTCACATTAGAACCGTGAAGAAGAATAATCCAGCGAATCATTGATTGACCGATTGATGCAATCTGTGCTATAATACGTTGTTATGACTTATGGAAGGAAACGGGGCGCAGGCGCTCCCCGCCGGAAAGGACATGGCATTGGCACAGAAAAAAGAGCTCCCCGTCAGCGGGTTTGAG
>JAEEUY010000064.1 GCA_016290715.1 Bacteroidales bacterium | reverse complement strand
TAGTTTTTTTCAGCACAGCCTTGACTTTTCTTTTGCTTCTTTTTTTTGTGTCAAGACAAAGAAAAGAAGAAAGAATAAAAATAGGTGGCTTCGACAAGCTCAGTCACCTATATCAAGCCCATATTTTACGATTTATATGTAAATACCTTAATCTCAGTATATTACCTGTGGGTATAAAATTTTTAGCGGACAGCAATAGAAAAAAAACAAGAAAAAAGAATAATTTCAATTTAAAGTTGTATTTTTGCCACCGATTTCATGGTGAGGAATTTGCTGTGCAAATTCCGAGAGGGAAACAGGTGTGAATCCTGTGCAGTACCCGCTGCTGTGAGTTTCAATCCTTCTTCAGAATCCTGATGTCACTGTCGTTCAATTCGATGGGAAGACTTCTGAAGAGAAACGAGCCAGAAAACCTGCCATCTAATCATAGTGAAAAGCTTCGGGAGTTAGGCTTTCGTGAAAATACGTCATCGCATTTTTCGTGGGTGGTTTCTTCCGTTGTTTTTCCTTAACTGATTCCGCTTTGTGCGGTTAACATTTAATCCACAGGTATATCCTGTATATAAGGCAATGAAGAAACAAATATTCATGTCCCAACAACAATGGAAGGAAAATCCAATTTCGAGAGAAAAATTCTCCTCCCTCTTGCGCTGTTTTCAAGTAAACTTTTATATTTTTAACTAAAATCAAATCCTATGAAAAAAATTCTATTGTTTTTGACTATTTTCTGCACTTTGTTAAGTGCAGTGAACGCCCAGAACGATGCAACCATCTCTGCCGATGAGGTTACATACTGGGTAGGCGAAGGTTCAAACGAAGTGGTGGTGGCTATCACATGGTGCAGCAATACGGCGGCCGCTTTTGCATGGGGTTACCGTTTCGACGGCGATGCCACCGTTTTTGACGCTTTGAGCGCTATTGCTGAAGCCGACAGCCGTTTGACGGTAGTGGGTGCAGCACCTACCAACATCACATACGTGGATGGGGAGTATGATTTGACGATGTGCCCGAATCCGGATGCAGAATGGGGCGATGACGACTACGACGTGCCGATGCACAGCATCAATGGGATGATGGGTCAATCGAATATGGCAGGCGATGCGATCCATAACAACGACTTCATCAAGATAGGAGGATACGCATGCGCGGAAATGTCTTCTGACTGGACTACTATCACCTGGAGTACGCCCATTGTTCCAGCTGTTAATCCGAATGAGGTGGGACCGAGTGAGGATACGTTTGATGGTGTTGTTCTTTCTGAAGGCTGCCAAGCTATCCATTACGATGATCCTGCTATTCTCGGGTGGGCTACTGCCTGCACTATTGAAAGAGGTCCGAGAAATATTGCTGCTCCTGGCGGAATTGTTGCTTTTGGTTCTGAAGATGACGCTGTTGGCCCTGCTTCTGCAAATACAGCAGCTGTAGTAAGTTTAGGTGATGGCGGTACTGCCGTGCTCACTTTTGACATTCCCATCCAAAATGGTGATGGTTACGATTTCGCTGTCTTTGAAAACGCACTCAACAACACTTTCCTTGAACTTGCTTTCGTAGAGGTAAGTTCCGATGGTGTGAACTATGTCCGTTTCCCCTCTATCTCTAATACACCAACCGATGTGCAAGTGCTCGATGGAGGCAGTGTGGATGCTACGCTGATTTATAATTTGGCTGGTAAATATGCTGCCGGATGGGGTACGCCATTCGATTTGGAGGAAATAGCAGATGATCCGGCTATCGATGTGAATAATATTACCCATGTTCGTGTTGTGGATGTGGTCGGTTCCGTAAATCCAAGATATGCTACCCGAGACAGCCGTGGTCATATTATCAACGATCCTTATCCAACGGATCATAATACCAGTGGTTTCGACTTGGACGGTGTCTGCGTACTTAATGGTTGGAGACCAAATAGTGTAGCTGACTATGAAGTTTCTAATACGACGTTCAAAATTTATCCGAACCCATGCCAGTCGGCAGTGAACTGCGAAACGGAAATCGGTCAGCCTGTGGTGATTTACAATGCGATGGGGGCTGTGGTTTATTGTGTGATTGCTACCGAAACACTTACTGTGATTTCTGTTAATGATCTTCCGGCAGGTATGTACATCATTCAACAAGGTGCTAAAACTGCCAAAATGATCAAACGCTAAATATCTTTTTCATAACATGGTTATGTGTGGGCTGAAGAGTGGGGAATCCATTTTTCAGCCCATACGCATTGGTATGCATAAATGATCTGTAAATATGAGATTAGCTGGCTTCGGTCAGCTTTTTTTATAACTTTTTTAGGCGAATTTATAATGAATCATAAAAATTAGTAACTTTGCCGCTTGTTAATTATATTACCTATATTATGGACATTGCAACTAAGTACGAACCGCAACTGATTGAAGATAAATGGTATGCATTTTGGATGGAACATAAATTGTTCGCATCCAAACCAAATCAAAAACCCTCTTACACTATCGTGATTCCTCCACCAAATGTTACAGGAATCTTGCACATGGGGCACATGCTCAACAATACTATTCAAGACATATTGATTAGAAGGGCAAGAATGATGGGCTTTAATGCCTTGTGGGTCCCTGGTACGGATCACGCATCTATTGCAACAGAAGCCAAAGTGGTGGCCATGTTGAAAGAACGTGGAATTGACAAGCGTTCTTTGTCGCGTGAAGAGTTCTTGAAATATGCATGGGAATGGAAAGAAAAATATGGCGGCATCATCTTGAAGCAACTCCGTAAATTAGGGGCTTCCTGCGATTGGGATAGGACCAAGTTTACAATGGACCCTGAAATGTCGGAGGCAGTCATCGATGTTTTTGTGGATTTATATAACAAAGGGAAAATCTATCGTGGGGTACGCATGGTGAATTGGGACCCGAAAGCCCTGACGGCAGTTTCTGATGAGGAGGTGGTTTATAAAGAGCTGCAATCCAAATTATATTATGTCCGTTATAAAATTGAAGGTGCAGATAATGAGTTCGTTACAATAGCAACCACTCGTCCTGAAACTATCTTGGGAGATACAGCGATTTGTATGCATCCGGAAGATGAGCGTTTTCAGCATTTGAAGGGAAAAAGAGCCATCGTACCACTTGTAAATCGTTCTATACCATTGATTTTTGATGAGTATGTGGATAGGGAATTTGGTACAGGTGCACTTAAAATCACTCCCGCACACGATATCAATGACTATAACTTAGGGTTAAAACACCATTTGGATACGATTAATATTTTTAACGATAATGGCACGTTGAACGAAAATGCCCAATTTTTGGTGGGTGTCGATCGCTTCAAAGCGCGGGATGAGATCATTCCTTTGCTTGAAAAATCAGGGAATCTTGTTAAAATAGAGGACTATACCAATAAAGTGGGATTCTCTGAAAGAACCAATGAGGTGATTGAGCCGAAACTTTCCGTACAATGGTTCTGCAAAATGGGGGAGATGGCTAAACCTGCATTGGAGGTGGTGATGAATGACGACATTAGGTTCTATCCGGAGAAATTCAAAAATACCTATGCTTACTGGATGGAGAACGTAAAGGATTGGTGTATTAGCCGTCAGTTGTGGTGGGGACATCGTATTCCGGCTTATTATTTGCCTAATAAAGAGTTCGTTGTAGCCAAAACGAAAGAAGAGGCTTTGGAAATCGCTAAGAAGAAATTTCCCGGTTTGAATCTTACCATCCATGATCTGCAACAAGATGAAGATGTTCTGGACACTTGGTTCTCTTCTTGGTTGTGGCCAATGGCTGTCTTTGATGGCATTCGCCATCCGGACAATGAGGAGGTGAACTATTATTATCCGACGAGTGCCCTGATTACCGCCCCTGATATTATCTTTTTCTGGGTGGCCCGTATGGTGATGGCTGGTTTGGAATGGAATGGTAGAGTTCCATTTAAGCATGTGTATTTTACGGGGACAGTGAGAGATAAACTTCGCCGCAAAATGTCGAAACAGTTGGGTAACTCGCCCGACCCAATCCTGTTGATGGAGAAGTTTGGGGCAGATGGCGTGCGCTTGGGTATGCTGCTCAGCTCTCCTGCAGGCAATGACCTCCTTTTTGATGAGGCATTGTGCGAACAAGGTCGTAACTTTAGTAACAAGATTTGGAACGCTTTCCGTTTGATTAAAGGATGGGAAATTAGCGAAAATATTCCGCAACCACTTCATTCACAAACAGCTATACAATGGTTTAATGTCCGCTACAACGAAGCTTTGGCAGAAATTAACGACCATTTTGACAAGTTCCGCATTTCGGATGCTTTGATGGCTGTATATAAATTGATTTGGGATGATTTCTGCGCTTATTTTCTTGAAATTGTAAAACCGGCCTATCAACAGCCTGTTGACGAGAAAACATACCAAGATATTGTTGACATTTTTGAAAGATTAATGCAGTTGCTGCATCCGTTTATGCCATTTATTACCGAAGAAGTTTGGCATAATTTGCGTGAAAGGGGAGAAAATGAGTCGATAATGGCAACGCAAATGCCGCAGGTGGATAAGCGTGGGGATGTAACAGATATTCTTGTGCGTTTTGCCACCGCGCAAAAAGTGGTGGAAAATATCCGTCGTATTCGCGCTGAAAAGAATATCGCACAAAAAAATCCGCTTGAACTGCTGGTATTGAAGCAAGGGGAGGCAGACGAAGCAATGGATGCTGTCATTACAAAATTGTGCAATCTTTCTAAAATAGAATATGTTACGGAAAAAGTCGGCGGTACCTGCTCCTTCATTGAACAAAATATTGAGTATTTGATTCCGGTGATGCAAAACATGAATGTGGAAGAAGAACTGAAAAAACTACACGCTGACTTGGAATATGCAGAGAAATTCTTGCAATCGGTATTGAAAAAGCTTGCTAATGAGCGTTTTGTAAGCAATGCCCCCGAACAAGTGGTGGCCGTTGAACGCAAAAAACAAGCGGATGCCGAAGAAAAAATCAAGTTGTTAAAGGAACAAATCGCTAATTTGTCATAGTAATGAAGAACTTTGGAAAAGATTTCGTGCGCCTGATTATTGTCATTGTTGTGCTGGTATTGTTCGTTTATATCATGCCACCACAAGGTTTTGCGGGGAAAAATGATATATTGTTAGGAACGGTCAGCGGAGGTGTGGCAGCAT
>JAEEUY010000063.1 GCA_016290715.1 Bacteroidales bacterium | reverse complement strand
TTCAGAAAAAGTGCAGGAGAAAATCTCAGAACTGCTACCGAAAGTGCGCAACGGCTTCGTAACCCCATACCAAGCAGGAAGCCAGATTCTGCTTTTACGTTAGGATTTTTCTTTCGTTTTTTTATACAACTCACCCGCCTTTATTGTTCCCCAATCAAATGTTGGCGAATTGGGATTATGATACCACTGATCTATCTGAAGTTTTTGTTTTTCGACGATATATGTCTTAATAAACGAATCCACCAAATCAATTTCCTGCAACATATAACCTGCCACTTCATGTCCTATTCCGTCATAACGGCGCACATAATAGGGGTAATCAAACTTTTTGAATCGCTTTACCAAAGCATTGCTTCCAAAGAATCCCAAATTAGCAAATGTAATTTGTTTGTAAGTCACTAATCTGTCAGCGGTTCCATGCAAAAACAAAGTGGGCGCGGGAGGACAGGTACGATATTTGACTTTCCCCTTTCGAGAGAAGATGGCTCCTGAAAAGGGGATTACTCCCGCATAATGAAAGGATGATGGCAATATTTTAGCTGCTTCAAAAGCGTTGCATAATTCATAATCCGCTTGCAGTACCGTTATGGCCCCGGCACTACTCCCACAAATCACAATCTTTGATGTGTCAATCTGTAATTGAGCGGCATGGTCAATGATATACTTTGTTGCCGCGAACAAGTCATCCGTGGCAATCTGAATGGCATATTCCAACATTTTCACCTGCGAAACACCCATGCTATGCACTCCTTTCAGTCCTAAACGATAATCAATGTTGGCAACCACATAACCCTTTTCGGCAAGTGCCTTCGCAAAGGCCACATTAGATTCCCCATTCCTACTCCCCGTAATGAAACCACCGCCAAAAACGAAAATCACACATATATTATTCCTTTGATTTTCAGGTTGATACACATCCATCATTAATTTTTCGTTTCCCCTCTGCACAAATTCATACGTGCTCATTTTCTGTGCACTCATTGAAAATATCAAAAAGCATAATATTCCTAAAAAAATGTATTTTTTCATATTATCAGAAAACTAAAATTCATCTATTTTTTGCACTTTTTTATACACTTTATCCCCACGACGCAACAAGTCAGTGGTTTGAATCGAGCAAGATTCCCCTTTCACTGATTTGTTCACAGGCTTCAAATCAACGCGTATTTCAGAAACTGTGGTTTCATATACACCAGTTGTCGGTCCCTCCACCAACAATGTATCCCCCACTTGAATCTCTCCCGTTTCCATTAATATTTCCGCAACACTGATATTAGAAAAGAAATTCGTGATTTTCCCCACATACTCTTTTACCATAGTTGCCTGAGAGCCATACCGTTCCGACCATTCACCCATCGTTCTCCCCAAATAATAGCCATCCCAGAAACCGCGATTATAAACCGTTTTCAGCCGTTCGGTCCACAAGGCAATTTTTTCGGGCGAGTAAGTACCGGCGGCAATGGCTTGCACAGCCTCATGGTAGCACTCTGTTGTAACCTTCACATACTCAGCCGAGCGTCCCCTCCCCTCAATTTTCAGTATAGAAACCCCTGCTTTGAGCATTTTATCCAAAAAACCAATCGTGCACAAATCTTTAGGCGACATAATATACTTGTTGTCAACAGCCAGTTCTAATTCATTCTCCATATCCTTTACAAGATAGGCACGACGGCAAGGTTGGAGACAAGCGCCGCGGTTGGCCGAATAGTTCAAGTTATCCAAACTCAAATAACATTTACCAGAAACCGCCATACAAAGGGCACCGTGGACAAACATTTCCAAACGTATTTTCTCACCTCGGGGGCCACAAATATTTTCATCTTCAATCTGTTGGGCAATCGCCGCAGCTTGTGCAAGATTCACCTCACGGGCGAGAACCACCACATCGGCAAACTGCGCATAGAAACGAACCGCCTCTATATTGGTTATGTTGCACTGGGTGGATATATGTATTTCCAAACCAATCTGCTGACAATAAGTCAATACCGAGAAATCGGAAGCAATAATGGCTGAAACATTGCATTGTTTGGCCAAATCCAACAGACTTTTCACTTCATCCAATTCATCGTTATAAACGATGGTGTTTACCGTCAGGTATGACTTTACACCATGTTGACGGCATATATCTGTTATATTTTGCAGGTCTTCGTGCGAAAAATTGGCGGCGGAACGGGAGCGCATATTCATTTTGCCCACGCCGAAATAAACGGAGCCTGCGCCTGCATTGATGGCAGCATATAACGACTCGTACGAGCCAACTGGCGACATGATTTCTATAGCCATATTTGAGTTTTTTTTCAGTTTGCATATTAACATTTTCAAATGCGCCCCCCACTGATCTTCTGATAAAAAGTGAGGGCATACTTATCGGTCATTCCTACGACAAAATCCACGATAACACGCAGCTTATAATAATTGGGAAGTTCATCAAAACCCTCCACTTGCGCATCGTTCAAGGCCACTTGTATCATATTTTGTGATATCAATTTGATGGCACGACGCTTGTAATCCTTGTTTTTACAGAAAATGGAATCTATAAAAAAGTCCAACAGCCCTTTTAATACCGAATGACCGGCCAGTTCCAAAGTATAAATCTCCTCAATCGAGAATATTTTATCAATACAGAATTTCTGTAATTGCTTGGTCAATGGAGAATCGGCAAAAATCAGCTCCTGATTATAAGTACCATTTTCTATCTGGTCGATATTCTCTTCAAAATTCCGGAACGCCATGTCCACCAGATGACCGATGAGCGCATTTCTGATTTTTGAGATTTTGGCTAAATCAGAATCATCATTACCCAAAAAATCATGAATTGCCGGGAAAGAGTCCCCTATAGCACATTTCAAGTCATCCAATGTGAACAAATTCTTATTGAATCCGTCTTCCAAATCCATTGTAAGATAACAAAT
>JAEEUY010000062.1 GCA_016290715.1 Bacteroidales bacterium | reverse complement strand
GGAAAAAACAATGGGAACCCTGAAAAATGAGGGCGAAGGGTTGGCAGTCAAACAGCAAGCGAAAAAAGGGCGAATGGATACGCATCTCAATAAAGAGATACCCCCTATCACGGAACCCAAAATCGTTATAGTGAAAGAGACACCCATCAAGATGGGAATTATAGGGTTTCAAGTTGGGGGAAGTCATTCTGAAGATGCCTTGTATTTTGACTTGATGAGCTCATTGCTGAATAATGAATCGGGGACAGGTCTGCTCGACCAATTGAACAATCAGCATAAATTGATGGCTTCGTATGGTATCCATTATTCCATGTTGGAAAGTGGTGTTTTTGCCTTGCTTTATGTTCCCAAACTGATAGGACAATCACACGATGAAGCCGAAAAACTGGTGCTTGATGCCGTAGATTCACTCTGTAAAGGCCAGTTCAGTGATGATCTGTTTGAGGCGGTAAAAATGGACTATTTGGTTGATTACTTGAGAAATATGGAATCGGTGGAAGATAAGTTTGAAGTGCTGTTGGAGATGGTGATGAGTGAAAAAACGCCTCAGGATTATGAGCGAGAAGAAAAAATCATCCGGGAGTTGACGAAGGAGGATATCGCACGTGTGGCACGGAAATGTTTTGCCAATAACTATCTCTCTTTCCGCTCTTTTATGGGGCTAAAAGAGAATGAAAAGTTAGACAAACCCAATTGGAAACCGATTGTAGCCCAAAATACGGATGCGCAGTCCAAGTTTGCCAAAGAAATTGAGAATATGAAGGCTAAGGATGTGAAATCCCAAGTTATTGATTTTGACAAACAGGTTCAGAAAATTGAATTGAACGATAGTTATGTGCTTTACAGCAGTGAAAATCCCTATAATGATATTTTTACGCTTAATATTCGCTTGAATTGCGGTACGGCAAAGGACCCGATGGTGGACGAGGTGCTGTCGTATATCTCCATGCAGGGAACGAAGAAGTGTGATTACAACGAATTCCAGTTGGCATTGCAGAAGCTGGGCGCTTCTTTGGATTTCTATGCCGGCGAATCACAATCCTATATTAGGATATCCGGATTTGACAAGGATTTGGAAAAAGTGATGTCGTTATGTGCTGAAAAGGTTTTCACCCCTTCTAATGATGAAAGTCAGTTGAAAATCATGATAGATGAGCGTATTTCCGCCAATAAGATGTTTGATAATGATGCTTCAGAATGGGGGAACGCCCTTTTTGAATATGCTGTTTACGGCAGTAATTCCTCATTTCTTGCCCGTCCTTCCTTGAAAGAGATGAAAAAATGGAAAGGTTCAATGTTGCTGCAACATTTTGCTGACCTGTTGTCCAATAACGGCGGCGAGGTTACCTATGTCGGCAATCGTAACCCCGCTATCTTTAAAGAGATCTTTTCAACTTATTTCCCTTTAGCTACGGGTGTTAAAGACAATAGGCAATATGTGAGACAGCCGCGCTGGTTTGATGAACCTACGGTTTTTGTGGCCTCTAACAAGAAATTTTTACAGAGCAATATCTATTTTTATGTTTTGAGTGAGGAATTAAAAAAAGAAGATAAATCGGCACGTACAATCTATAACGAATATATGGGTGGTAGTATGGCGAGCGTTATCTTCCAGGAAATTAGGGAATTACGTTCTTTGGGTTATTCGTCTTACGCCAATTTTAGCGCCCATCCTTGTAATTTGCGTAAAGGTTTTCTTTTCGGCTTCCTGGGCACGCAATCCGATAAAACGATGGAGGGTTGTGAGGCAATGTCCGACTTGCTGCTTCAGTTCCCCGAAAAACCGGAAAAATTTGAGATGGCGAAAACATCTTCCATCCAAGTTAACAAGTCCAGTTACATTGACTTCAGATCGTTGCCCGCATCAGTTATTTCATGGCAAAAGCAAGGCTATTCCAGTGACCCGCGCGTTGAATCGTGTAAAAAATTGGAAAGTACGGGATATGAGGATGTGAAAGAATTCTACCAAAAATATATCAGTGGTCGTCCAATGGTCATCACGATAGCAGGCGATAAAAATAGAATGGATATGAATGCCTTGACAAAATTTGGCAAGGTTCAGGAAGTTTCCATTAAAGAATTGATTAAGAAATAATTGTAGAATTCCTGACTTAATAAACGGGACAGTCGATTGTTTGCAGGCACGATTCTTGCGACATTTGGGCAGGAGTGGTGCCTATTTTCCCTTGGGGTATCTCTTTGTGGATGTATTGGAATAATTGCTGCCAATATAGAGGAAAGGTGCCGTTCACTTTCTGGAAATTCATAGGGTATTCTTTAAAAAGGTATTCTCCAGCTTCGGGGACATAACTGTTTCGCACCAGTTCGCTGCAAAAATAAGCCTCATTCTGAGGGAGAAAGTCTGTGTCGTAAGGTTTGCCGATATATTTTTTCGCATTGTTGATGTATTGCTGTGCGTTGCGGTTATCTTTCAACCGTTTTACGATGAATAGAGGATAACTGCCGTCAGCTAACGTAAAGTCGGAGAGAAAAGTGTCCAATGGATAGCGGGCAACTTGGCGCTTGAGGGTGGCATCAATAACCCATGTCGTATCCTTTTCAACTTCAATGATGGCTACGTGAATGAGGTTGAGCGAATCCCCTGCGCAAGTTTCCGGATTGGCAGGCTCGTTTTGCGCATCCGGCGCTAATGAATAACTCATCGGTAGGCCCACAAAAAGGATATCTCCCGTTTCCAATTGATTTGAAGAGAGGATAGTTGTGTCGTTTTGAACTTCTTTTGCCGACGGCTCTTGCGACGATTGGCAGGAACCGAATAAAATAAGAATGAATAGTGGAAAGATGATTTTTTGCAAAAATATATTCATGATTGAAATGTTTTTTTTAGTGTAAATGGGTTGTTTATAAAGTTGGTAAAATTTTTCTAAAAGGCTATTTTTGTTATTTTTTCATAAAAATATTTCCTATTTTTGCAGACAAATTTAGTAACATTATTTTAATTGATAATTATTTTTAATTTGTTTATTTATAATTATTTATAAAATAAACGAAAATATAGTTAAGTGCAAAAATGAAAAAAATTTTTCTGTTATTACTCTTTATATCTATTTTTATTCAGTTGGGTTTCTCTCAAGCTATTGTTGAACGGTTTCCCGATAAAGAATCGGCAGCCAAAGCAGGGTACTCCATGCAACGTAGAGATTGTGCTCCGGGGGAAAAGGAATTGAGGGGGGCGTATGGCACGGCTCCTCATGATATGCTTGTCTTCAAATATGTAAAGGAGAATGAGCCTGCTGCCAATGAGCCGGAGGAAGTGGTGCATCCTCTCGTTGAAGCAGTGCAAGAAGAAGCAGCTTCCTCCGCTACTGAGAATTTGGATGATACCACTGAAAGAAGTTTGCCTTCGCCAATTGTGGAGGAAGAAATGGCAAATGAAAGCAGTATTGATATTGTAACAATTAGCATTTATGTTGGCTTGGGCATCCTCTTTTTGTTAGTGTTGTTCCTGCTTTTCTGGGTATGGAGACTCTACCACATGTATCAGGATAAGCTTACGGAATTGGAAAATGAGCTCTATCGTATTCAAAAAAATCCCGCGAAGGTTGATGTGGCACCACAAGTTAAAAGTGAATTGCAGCGCCAGATGATGAGCAACGATTTTGAGAGAACGGTTGCCACCATCGTCCGTCATACTGTTGAAAATATAGGGGCAGTCCGCCATCCGCGTACCACCCCACAACAAGAAGCGGTAATTGATCAGTTGATGCAGAGTCGTAGCGCATTGCCACCCCAAGAGCAAATGATACAACCGCAATATCAACCGCAGATACAGCCGTCTTACCAACAACCGGTTGCGCCATCGGAAAAGTCGCCTGCTGAACCTGTTTCGGAAGCGCAAGATGTTGAAGATGAACATGCCGGAAATGATTTGTAAAGTTATTAATCGCTCGTCCAACCCACTACCACATTATGCTTCCCCTTCGGCAGCAGGAATGGATTTGCGTGCCAACCTCTCCGCCCCCCTTGTCTTAAATTCTTTAGAACGCGCGTTGGTGCCTACAGGACTCTATATAGAATTACCGGAAGGCTTTGAAGCACAAATTCGTTCCCGTAGCGGACTTGCTGTCAATCAGGGAGTTGTGGTTCTTAATTCGCCTGGTACAGTGGATGCCGATTATAGAGGGGAAATAAAGGTGATATTGATCAATTTATCCAACCAGCCGTTTACCATCCGGCATGGGGACAGAATCGCTCAAATGGTTGTCGCCCGCCACGAATCGGTAGAGTGGGAAGTGGTGGAAGAACTTGCTGACTCTAAACGGCAAACAGGCGGCTTCGGAAGTAGCGGCCTACGGTAACGGCTCCTGTTGCGCCTCCTTAATGGACAGGTTGATGCGCTTGCGATCAGGCTCCACACTCATCACTTTTACCATCACTTTTTGATTCAACCTGACTACTTCGTTGGGGTCTCTTACATACTTATTGGCTAACTGGCTGATATGTACCAATCCGTCTTGATGTACGCCAATATCCACAAAGCATCCGAAATTGGTGATGTTGGTGATGATTCCGGGGACAATCATGCCCTCTTTCAGGTCGTTAATGGTGGAAATATTTTTGTCGAAAGAGAAAATTTCAATCTTTTTGCGTGGATCCCGCCCGGGTTTGGCCAATTCTTGCATAATATCTTTTAAGGTGGGAATGCCCGCTTTTTCGGTAACAAATTCGTAGATGTTAATATCTTTCTGGAGGGTTTTATTTTGAATTAAATCGTTGATACTACAGTTGTTGCGTTTTGCCATGGCGGCTACAATACCATAACTTTCGGGGTGAACGGCACTGTTGTCCAACGGATTTTCGGAGTCGCGGATGCGAAGGAACCCTGCCGCTTGTTCAAAAGATTTCTCACCGAAGCGCGGCACTTTTTTGAGGGCTTCACGGGAGGGAAAAGGACCGTTTTCGTTGCGATATGCAACAATGTTTTTGGCTAATAGCGGACCAATGCCCGAGACGTACGAAAGCAGCTCTTTGCTGGCTGTATTTACTTCTACACCAACATAGTTGACACAACTTTCCACGGTTTGGTTCAAGCTGTTTTGAAGCATTGTTTGGTTTACGTCGTGCTGGTATTGTCCCACGCCGATGGATTTCGGGTCAATTTTAACGAGTTCGGCGAGGGGGTCAATCAAGCGGCGGCCGATGGAAACGGCACCACGAACGGTGATGTCGTAGTCAGGAAACTCATCACGGGCCACTTGCGAAGCGGAATAGATAGAGGCACCACTTTCGTTTACTACGTATGCTTCCACTTTGCGTTCAAAAGGTATCTTGCTGACAAAATACTCTGTTTCTCGTCCAGCGGTACCATTGCCGATGGCAATGGCATCAACATGGTATTGCAGCACCAAACGTTTCAGCTTGTCGCTGGCCAGTTTGTATTGCGCTTGTGGGGGGTGAGGGTAGATGGTTTCATTGTACAAAAGTTTTCCCTGTTGGTTGAGAATGACCACTTTACAACCTGTGCGGAATCCGGGATCAATGGCCAAAACATTTTTTTGCCCGAGAGGCGGAGCTAACAGAAGTTGCCGCAGATTGGTGGAAAAAACATGGATAGCCTCTCTATCAGCTTTCTCTTTATAGAATTTTCGCATTTCTGTTTCCATTTGAGGCTGCAACAAACGTTTGTAGGAATCGTTGATGGCCAAATTGAGTTGTTCGGCACAGGCATTGTCGCTTTTGATGAAAAAACGTTTTATGACTGTGAGGGCGGTTTCTTCATCGGGGGCAATCGTCAATCGCAAAACTCCTTCATCTTCCCCCCGGAACATGGCTAAAATGCGGTGAGAGCGGGCTTTGGATAATTTCTCGTGACTGTTGAAATAGAGCGTGTATTTTTCTCCTTCTTCCTCTTTCCCT